>JBMFPM010000300.1:0-3284 GCA_049969135.1 Anaerolineae bacterium | reverse complement strand
CTAGTACTTCTGAGGCATCCAGTACCTCGATGCCGATCAACTTCCCTTGGCTATTGAAATCGGCGTGGACTCCCGGGACAATGGTTACAGTTTGTGACGCTTTTTCCCCTGGCATACCAAACCAGATATACAACAAATCCAACTCAGGGTCATATTCGATCTTCATTTATGCTCACCTTCTTTGGGAAACTCTTACCATATCGAGCCTTTACTGTCAAAAGGAGCAGAGCATTGCCAACGGTCTTGTAGTAGACAGTTACTTCCTTTTCCTCAAAGAATTCCCCTTCCCATTTTGCATAGTAGGGGAAAACAAAGACTTTTCCCTCCGTACCCGGTTTTGCATCAGGAGCTTTCCAACCCCTGTTCAGTGTCTGTTCGATTTCCTCCCTTGTTACTCCCCGCTGCAGCATACGAGCTCTTAAGTGGGGATGTAGCTGCTCTTCGCGAACCTTGATGTAATGGTTGCTGCTTTTAGGTGTGCCCATGTTGTATCTATGCTTAAGCTCTTTGCTGGCCCGATATCGATATTAGGCAGTTCTGGTTACTGCACTGGACATGTTACACGCTGAGTCAGTCCGAAACCATTTGTAATGGCATATTGCAACAAAGATTGGTTTACTGTGGCTATCATATCACACAAAATTAGCTTTGTCAATGTAACATTTTATTATCCCTTTTGCTTAAAGCAGCCTAAGTTGAGGTCATAGGTTAGCTGGAGTTGGTTGTCAAACTATCCCTCTCTGTGCTATACTATGCCCAACCTCGTGGTTTTTCCACTACAAGGCGCGGCAGGTGATATCGCTGTGCCATGGATAAGGAGTGTGGCAATGCAGTTCGAAATCCAGGTGAGCAGCAAGACGAAGGCTGAATTAGTAGATATTACCGCGGAAGTGCACCGATGCATTCGAGACAGCGGCGTGCAGGAGGGGGTGTGCATTCTCTTTGTGCCCCACACGACCGCCGGCGTGACGGTGAATGAGAACTGGGACCCATCGGTCAAGGCGGACATCCTGGCTGTTTTGGATCGCCTCGTGCCCTGGCAGGGGAGTTATCGGCATACGGAGGGGAATGCGGCAGCGCATGTCAAAGCCAGTTTGTTGGGCTCTTCGCAGACCCTGCTCATACATAACGGCAAACTGGTGCTGGGCACGTGGCAAGGTGTCTTCCTGGCTGAATTCGATGGGCCGCGCCGCAGGGAAGTCTTGGTACGCATTCTTGCGGATACTGAGGGGCCATGATCTCTACCGTGCTCTTGGATCGCATCCTGCCTACAGTAGCCAAGCCTGGCCGCTACAGTGGCAATGAATGGAACAGCGTGCGCAAGGACTGGTCGCAGGCGAAGGTCAAGGTGGCGTTGGCTTACCCCGATGTGTACGAAGTGGGGATGTCCAACCTCGGTTTGGCGATCCTCTATGACTTGTTGAACCAGCAGCCAGAGGTACTTGCTGAACGGGTGTATGCGCCTTGGTTGGACATGGAACAATCTATGCGCCAAGCAGGGATACCACTCTTTTCGCTGGAGTCCCGGCGTCCCATTCGTGATTTTGACCTCCTCGGTTTTAGCCTGCAATACGAGTTGAACTATTCCAATGTATTGACCATGCTGGACCTGGCGGGTATCCCTCTACTAGCTTCCCAGCGGGATGGGAGCTGGCCACTGGTTATGGCGGGCGGGACATGTACCTACAATGCCGAACCCCTGACAGATTTCTTCGACCTATTCGTCATCGGGGAAGGCGAGGAGGTTCTCCTAGAGCTGGTGCATTTGTACGCTGAGTGGAAGGAGAGTCAAGGACAACTCCGTGCGGATACATCGGCTGGTGCAAAAGAAGAATTCCTACAGCGGGCGGCGATGATCCCGGGCATTTATGTCCCCAGTCTGTACCACGTCGCCTACCATGCGGACGGCACGGTAGCGTCTATCGAGCCCGTGAAAGCAGGGCTACCAAGGCACATTCAAAAGCGCATTGTCCCGGTCCTGCCACCGCCTCCTGTGAAGCCGGTCGTGCCTTTCCTGAACGTGGTGCACGATCGAGGCATGGTAGAGATCATGCGAGGCTGTACACGCGGCTGTCGCTTCTGCCAAGCAGGGATGATCTATCGCCCGGTGCGTGAGCGCCCGCTAGAAGAGGTGCTGGCTGCTGTAGACCAACTGCTCGCCAATACGGGCTACGAAGAGATCGCGCTGGTATCGCTGAGCAGCACAGACTACACAGGCATTGTCCCTCTGATACGGGAGCTAGGCCAGCGTTATGCCGAACAACACCTGGCTATTTCGCTGCCTTCCCTGCGCATAGATACTTTTTCGGTCGAGCTCGCACAGATGATCCAGCGGGCGCGGAAAACGGGCCTGACCTTTGCTCCAGAAGCAGGAAGCGAGCGGCTGCGGCAAGTTATCAATAAAGGGGTTACCGAAGAAGACCTCCTGCGCACGGCAGAGGCTGCCTATGCCAGCGGCTGGTTGCGCATCAAGCTGTATTTCATGATTGGGTTGCCTACAGAGACAATGGAAGATGTGCTCGCCATTGCCCGCCTGGTCAGGGCAGTGCGCGACATCGGGCGTCGCTGGCGTGGCAATCGTGCCCAGGTTAGTGTGAGTGTGGCTACCTTCATCCCTAAGGCGCATACCCCATTCCAGTGGTTGCCGATGGAGGATGCAGTGGAGATTGCTGCCAGACAGGAGGCTTTGCGTCGCGCTTTGCCTAGCCGTGCAGTAGATTTGAGTTGGTCGGATCCACGGGTGGCTTGGTTGGAAGCAGTATTTTCACGGGGCGATCGGCGGCTCGGGAAGGTTATCCTGCGTGCGTGGGAATTGGGGGCGCGTTTCGATGCCTGGGCGGAGGCTTTCCAGCCACAACTGTGGCAGCAGGCTTTTGCTGAGGCGGGGCTTGACCCCGCTTTCTATGCTACACGCCGTCGTTCCTTGGATGAACTCCTGCCTTGGAGCCATATCCATACTGGGGTGAGCACTGCCTTTCTGTGGGAGGAGTATCAACGTAGCCTGCGCGGGGAAAGCAGTGTGGATTGTCGCACAGGTTGTCTGGGCTGTGGCGTGCGCACTGCTTTTCATCTGGAACGTTGCCCAAGCACGGCAGCCATCGCTGCAACGCAAGTGGCTGCGACGCAGACAACTCGTGATAAAAGGGATAGCTCTGACCCCGTCTTCGGCTCCTAGATAGTAGAAACTGAGCGGTAGGATACTATGCAACGGCTTCGGATCACTTTTGGCAAGGGCGAGGAGATTAAGTATATCTCGCATTTGGATTTGATGCGTGCTTGGGAAC
>JBMFPM010000299.1:0-3290 GCA_049969135.1 Anaerolineae bacterium | reverse complement strand
GGGGCTTATGTCAATTCCGCTCTGTGCAAGAGCGAGGCAGAAATGAATGGCTTTGATGAGGCTATCGTGCTTACACGCGGCGGCTCTGTCTCCGAGGGCAGCGCAGAGAACTTTTTCATGGTGCGCAACGGGGTACTGATTACCCCATCCATCACCTCGGACATCTTGGAAGGCATCACTCGGCAGACGCTCATCCAGTTGGCGCGCGAGGAACTCCACATCCCGGTCAAAGAACGCACGATTGACCGTACTGAACTGTACGTATGCGACGAAGCATTCCTGTGCGGTACGGGGGTGCAAATCGCTGCTATTGCCAGCATAGACCACCGGCCAGTCGGCGATGGGCGAATTGGTCCGATCACCCAAAAGCTGCGCGATTTGTACTTCGATATCGTGCGCGGCAAGGTGCCCAAGTACAAATACTGGTGTACGCCGGTATACGACAAACAAACTGGGGTTCTCCCTGAGAACCAACCCTCACCATGCGAGAGTGTGACAGCTTTGGAATAGGGCTTGTCGGCCCGTAGCGTGCTGTCAGTGAGCTGCACTCACTATCGAGGCGCAGGGAGCAGGATTGTCTCCCCTTTCCTGCTCTCTGCGTCTCTATTCTAGCCTCTGTCGCATTTTGTGGTATAATGCATTGATTTGATTCGAGGAAGTAATGAAAGACAACCGCATTATCTCACCCAAGCGCAAAGAAGATGAAATAGCCCTTGATTCTAGCCTGCGCCCCAGGCAACTCTCCGAATATATCGGCCAGGACAAAATCAAGGAAAACCTGAGCATCTGTATCGCTGCTGCCAAAGGGCGCGGAGAATCACTGGATCATGTCCTGCTCTATGGCCCCCCAGGCCTGGGCAAAACAACGCTGGCGCATGTCATCGCTAACGAGATGGAGGTGAATATCAGGGTCACCTCTGGACCTGCAATTGAACGCCCGGGGGACCTAGCAGCGATCCTCACCAATCTGCGCAAGGGCGATATTCTGTTCATTGACGAAGTGCACCGCCTGGGACACCCCGTAGAAGAAGTGCTGTATCCAGCCATGGAGGACTTTGCTCTGGATATTGTCATTGGCAAGGGCCCTAGTGCGCGCAGCATCCGCCTGAAATTGCCCCCCTTTACCATCATCGGGGCTACGACCCGCATTGCTCTGATGACTTCGCCGTTGCGCGACCGCTTTGGCGTCGTGTACCGCCTCGATTTCTACGACCTCCCTGCCATGGAGGCAATTGTGCAACGATCAGCGCGCATCCTGGGAATCCCCATAGACCAGGAAGGAACCAAGGCAATTGCCCAGCGCGCGCGGGGCACTCCACGCGTTGCCAACCGACTGCTCAAGCGGGTGCGTGACTATGCCCAAGTACGCGCAGAGGGAGTCATCACCGAAGAAGTTGCCCTGCAGGCACTGCATTTGCTAGAGGTGGATGAACTGGGCTTGGATGATATTGACCGCAAGATCCTGCGCACCATTATCGAGAAATTTGATGGCGGCCCGGTGGGCCTGGAAACCATCGCTGCTGCCCTCAGCGAGGAGGCAGATACCATTATGGATGTCTGCGAGCCTTATTTGTTGCAACTGGGCTTTCTGGAACGCACACCCAGAGGTCGTATAGCCACCCCACGAGCATACGAACATCTGGGACTGCCCTATCCCCAAAAGCCAACACAACCACCCCTCCTTTGAGATCATGGCACAGGTTACTGTTCTCGACGCAAATGGTCAGCGTCTCTCGCCGTGCTCTTTCTCGAAAGCACAGCAATTGTTAGCTCAAGGCAGAGCCAAGCTCGTCAGCGAAGAGCCGTTCACCATCCAATTGTCCTACGCGGTGCCATTGCGGCCAATGCATGAAGTTCCCTCAGACCAGAAACCAAGCGAAGGCAAGCGTTTGTTGTTGCATATCTGCTGTGGGCCCTGTAGCACGTACTCCATCAAACGCCTACGGGAACTGGGCTTTGAAGTAACAGGCCTCTGGTACAACCCGAACATCCATCCCTTCGCAGAATATGAGCGACGCCGTGCATGTATGGAGTCCTATGCTGCAGAAATTACATTGCCCATGATTTGGGAAACCTACGACATGCCCGCGTATTTCCGGGCCGTGGTTGGACATGAGGCTTTTGGCGAGCGCTGCGCTATTTGTTACCGCCTAAGATTAGAGCGCACCGCACAAGTAGCACATCAACACGGCTTTGATACGTTCACCACAACGCTCTTGATTAGCCCTTATCAACAACAAAATCTGATCCGCCGCATCGGTGAAGAACTGGCGGGACAGTATGGCGTGCCGTTCTATTTCGAGAACCTGCGCAGAGGTTGGAGCGAGCGAGGACATATAGCCCGCGAACATGGCATGTATCAGCAACACTACTGCGGGTGCATTTACAGTGAGTGGGAAGCTGCGCAGAAATCCACAAGACGCACTTCCTAACTAATGCTTCTTCACTGCAATCTGGCCAAGCACCACAAAATTAAGCCCATTGGGCAAAGGTAGCCGCTGGATCGTGGCGGATTCATACAGGCCCACGATAAGCTGATAGTCATCCTCAGGCGCATCAGGGCTGATAGGCAGCTCAAAAACCTCCGTGATCACCTGGCCGGCAACCCAAGTAGATGTTGGCAATTGACCATCCCTAGGTACATGATCCTTCTGCCCCCAAATTTGTGCCCCTGTGCGCATTAGATGCACGAAGACAGTATAGTCTGTATCTAACGTCCTCAAAGCCTGCCAGCGCAAAGCGATCTGCAGCGTGTCACCTGGTGCGGCAACAATCGGCTCCACATGATAACCGGTGAGTGCAATTTGCTCCCCAAACCTGAAATCACACGCAGTTAGCGTCGCACCAGGGGCTCCTTCCAGCTCCAACTCCACTGGCAACTCAACAAACTCAATCACCCGGCCTTCCCAGAAATAAACCGGCAAACGTTGCCCGGTCGCAAAGTTGTATAATCCCACGCGAATACGCAGCGGGACTTGAGCCAACACCGTTGAAGGCACATCCAGGGGATGAACATCCTTTCTAGTTTGCCCTACTTGCCAATCACGCGTGGGATCATTGCCAGAACCCGGATAGCTATCATGCTGGGTAATGGTGACGCCACGGTCATCCACGAGGTGGACAAAAACGCTGTAATCGGTATCCATCGTCTGCAGAGCTTCCCAGTACAAAGTCACCCACAGCCTCCTCCCTGGTTTGACCGTTCCCTCAGACAGGTCATAACCCAACAAGCGTATCTGCTGCCCAAAATCGTTAGTAAAGGGATGGGGAATTGCCTGACGTTCTGCCTC
>JBMFPM010000298.1:0-3300 GCA_049969135.1 Anaerolineae bacterium | reverse complement strand
TCGATCACCGGTGGATGCTGTCTTGGTGGGTGATGCGGAAGGTTTTTTCGCAGCAGCGTTGCGATGTCTGGCAGCCGAGATGGACTCGCAGCCCCGGCTTTTGACGCCAGAAAGCATTGGAGCATCAGGTTACGATACGCAGGGCTTTATGGAGGACTTGGACACCTTACCCTTCCCGGCATGGGATTTGTTGCCCTATGGGAAATACAAGTTTCTCACTGTCTTGAGCAGCCGTGGTTGCCCAGATGGTTGTGCATATTGCCCTTATGCCGCAGCCCAAGGGCATCGTTTCCGCACTCGTTCAGTAGAGAATGTTTTGTCAGAATTGGATTGGCTCAGTCGGCAGTTCCACCCTGTTCGGCTAATTTTCCGTGATCCGGTCTTTGCCCACGACCGTGAGAGGGTAATTGCTCTCTGTGAAGGGATGTTGAGGCGCCGGCTTCGTCTGAACTGGGAGTGCGAATCCAGGCCAGAGCATTTTGACGCCGAGTTGCTCCGACTTATGCGACGCGCGGGGTGTCAATGGGTTAAGATTGGGCTGGAGACGACTGATGTATACTTGTTGCAGAAGATACGCAGGGTTGGCTCTCCTGTGGAAGCGGCGGCGTATCTCGACCATGTTGCTGAAGTGGTCAAAACATGCCGAGAGATCGGATTGGCATGCCGCTTGTTTGTCATGGCGTGCTTACCTGGCCAGGATATCGCTATGGCACAACACACGTGTGATTTTGTCAAGTGGCTCAAGCCAACGGCGTTGAGCGTGAAAGCTTTCGAAAGGTATCCCGGCGTTGAGCTAGATACTGGAGCAGAGGGTGACTGCGGCACACAGATGGCGATCCTGAACAAAGCACAGGACACACTGGAAACCCATCAACCTGCCCCCGCTCTGATTATGCGTGGTAAGCGGTGGCTAGCACGCCTCGGGCGTGGCAAATAAGGTGGGCAACCTTGCCTCAGGGCATGTAGAGAGGCTGATATGCACGCATTTGTGACCGGAGCAACGGGTTTTGTGGGTTCGGCTGTAGTACGGAGCCTGCTACGCAGGGGCATTGAAGTCAAAGTGCTGGCTCGGCAGAGTAGTGACCTGCGCAATATCGCTGGCCTCGATATCGAGATATTTTATGGCGATTTGTTCGATGAGGAAGAGCTAACACGTGCTTTGCGTGGCTGCGATGTGTTGTACCATGTTGCTGCTTACTACAGCACAGATGAAGCAGATAGCGCGATAATGTACGAGGTCAATGTGCGTGGCACCAAGACAGTAATGCGCGCAGCGCTGAGAGCAGGAGTACAGCGAGTTGTCCATACGAGTACTATTGGCACTATTGGCCAGCCTGAGGATGGCAGTCTGGCTACGGAGGAAACGCCCTTCAATTTGTGGGATACAGGCAGTCACTATGTGAAATCCAAATACCTTGGGGAGATCGCAGCACTGGCTATGAACGACCAAGGCTTGTCAGTGGTTGTAGTGAATCCCTGCGCGCCGGTAGGGCCACGTGATATAAAGCCAAGTAGTACCGGACAACGTATTGTGGATTACCTCAATGGCAAAATGCCCTCATTCGTGCCCGGTGGGATCAATTTCATTTCGGTGCACGATGTCGCGGAGGGTGAAGTACTGGCAGCGGAAAGGGGCCGTGCAGGAGAGAAATATATTTTGGGTCAGAAGGAGGGCAACCTGTTGTTATCGGATTTTTTGAACTTGATGGAACAGGTATCCGGGGTGAAGCGTCCCCGCACAGCGCGGCATGGGCTGTCCATTCGGCTTCCAATGCGAAGGAAAGCTAGCGATACGGTACCCAATTTCAGGCCAAGAGCGCTGACTTGTGACCCTTCAAAAGCCATTCGGGACCTGGGCTTGCCACAGACGCCGCTGGCTATAGCTTTTGCAGAAGCTGTGGCTTGGTTTCGCGACAATGGCTATGTTCGTACGTGAAAGGGATAAGGGCAATGCAAAGGATTACCCAGTGGGCTCGATACGTGCGAAAAAAGTTTTTAGGTGTTCTAATGAGCTTGTCGTCTGTGCCCGTTTTGGGATGGTTGACCGTACGGCTGGCTGAAATCTTGGTCGGGCCTTACAAAGATCGACGTATTTTGGCACAGGTGACCTCTAAGCCTTATATTTCACCCCGTGCTCAAATCAAGTGTCCCCGTCTACGGATTGGGCGTAACTGCTTTATCGACGACCGAGTGACTATCTATTCCCACCATGATGGTGGCGAGGTGCGTTTGGGGGATCGCGTGCATTTATACCGGGACACAATTATCGAAATCGGAGCAGGGGGAAGTGTGATCATCGGTGAGAACACACATATTCAGGCGTCATGTAATATCAAAGGTTTCCTGGGAAGCGTTATTATTGGCCGTAATGTTCAGATAGCGCCACATTGTGCATTCAGTCCCTATGAGCATAATTTCGAAGATCGCAATAAACCTATTAATGCCCAGGGCATACGTAGCGCAGGCGACATTGTATTGGAGGACGATGTATGGCTTGGGCTGGGGGTCAAGGTATTGGAGGGCGTTCACATAGGCCGAGGTGCTGTAATTGGAGCCGGCGCCGTTGTCACGAAAGATATACCAGAATATGCCATTGCGGTGGGCGTGCCAGCGCACGTGATCCGCAAACGTGGTGAGTCGTGAAAGTTCTGTAATGTCTGATCACTACACTTTTCATAAGCTTTTCACTTTGTATGGATACAATGGGCTCTAAAGAGGGTGATGTGCTGGAATACGTTCATTGTAACCTCTGTGGCGCTGATGACACGGAGCTTGTGGCCGAAGTCGAGGGCTTTCATATTGTGCGCTGCCGTCAATGTGGCTTGGTCTATGTCAATCCACGCTACCGGGAGGATTTTCTTCAGCAGCTCTACACTGCAGAGTACTATGACCACGATGGCATCCGCAACGGGCAGGCTTTCTTCGGTTATGAGGACTATATTGCCGATGAAGAGAACATCAAGATTACCTTTGCCAAACGTTTGAGAACTATCGAGCGGTTTGCGAACAAAGGTAGATTGCTGGATGTTGGCTGTGCGACTGGTTTCTTCCTCGATCTCGCTAGGGCCAAGGGGTGGGAAGTGGTCGGCAGTGAGGTGTCTGAGTTTGCTGCACGATATGCGCGTGAGAAGTTGGGCCTGGAGGTGCGCCTGGGAGCGCTTAAGGAGTTGCACTTTGAAGCAGAAGCGTTTGACGTGGTAACCATGTGGGATGTGATCGAGCATGTGGCTGATCCTATGGGTGATTTGCTCGAGGTCTGGCGTATCCTGCGCGCAGATGGGTTGCTTTCCCTTATCACTC
>JBMFPM010000297.1:0-3305 GCA_049969135.1 Anaerolineae bacterium | reverse complement strand
GGGGGCGCTGCCCCCGACACCCCCGCCGGGGGGCGAGGAAGGACTCGACGACGAGACCGTAAGTGATTACTACCGGGCGGTCGTCACCCTAGCCGGCTAGAGCGACTACTACAATCACATGCGGCCGTGCTCGGCGCTGGGCTACCTGCGACTGGTGGATTACTACCGCGGAGATCCGGAAGCTCAGCGAGCCGAACGCCCGCAGAAACCGGCCCATGCTGTCGAACACCGGAAAGCGTACCGGGAGGCTCATTCGGATGGTGAAGAGCGAGGGGGACTTTCACTTTTATTATGGCAAGTTTCTCTCTGTCATGAGCAATACAGGCATTTGCCCCAGCTCAGAGGCCGGGGCAACCGGATTCGGCCGGTTGCCACCTTCGCGAGCCGCCGGCTGAAACCGTTTGCTGCCAACAATGAACAGCGGATTCCCCACAGGCGAGGAGGAGCAGAATAGGGCTCTTCCGGCCTTGGACCTTTTAGCGTTCGGCCATGTCCCAGAGTCGCACGGTCCCGTCGGAAGAGCCTGAAAGAAGGTATCTACCATCGGAGGAAAAATCCAAACTGTTCACCACCCAGGTATGGCCTCGCAGGACCTGGATGGCTTTTCCCGTTGCTACCTCCCAGAGTTGAATCGAGCCATGCCAGGTTCCGCCCGCCAGCAGGGTACTATCAGGAGAGAAAACCACACTTCGTACCCGGTCCCCAGCTTTGAAAACACGGACCAACCTTCCTGTCTTTACCTCCCACAGCCGCAGAGTCTCGTCGTCTGAACCTGAAGCAAGGTATTGACCATCGGGGGAAAAAGCCACGCTCCAAACGGTGTCCGTATGCTTACCTACAAGATGGATTGCCTCTCCGGTCTCTATGCTCCAAAGGCGTACAAGACCATCAGCGGTACCAGCCGCAAGCAGATCACCGGCGGAAGAAAAGCGCAAAACCACGGTCCCGAAAGCGCTCCACTGGGGCAACGATATCCAATGCCCTGCCTTGATATCCCAGAATCGGATTGTGCCATCTGTATCTTGCACTGCTAAAGTGGTGCCATCGGGGGAAAAAGCCAGGCCCCTCCCCATTCCCAGCAGCACCCCTATCTCCCGCCCTGCCATTACATCCCAGAGATGCACCGTATTGTCCGCTAATCCAATGGCAAGAAGATTTCCATCTGAAGAAAGAGCCATGTCGATCATTTGTTCGATCTGCTCTCGCACCAGACATTTGAGCTGCCTCGTCGAGACGTTCCACAACCATATGCCCCCCCTCCAATTTCCTACAACGAAATCAGCCCCATGGGGGAAGAAAAGAACTCTCTCCACCATACCCCAAGACCCTGTCAATGTTCCAGCCTCTTGACCTGTGTGTACATCCCACAGTCGCACCGACTCATAAGGCGACACCGCAGCAAGGAGGTCTCCACGCGGAGAAAAGGCGACTTCTATAACACCTTGGAGTCTTTTCTCCCATTCAACCTTTCCTGTGGTCAGGTTCCATAGTTGCACCAGGCTGGTATCCCAGTCTCCCCGAGCGAGGAAAGCACCATCGGAAGACAAATCTAAAGTACTGACATGATGTCCTGAGCCCATCTCCAGTGTGCGGACGAGTTTCCACGTGCTCACTCCAAAAATCCGAACGACAGGATCCAGATACCCTGCCGCCAGAAAAGCACCATCAGAAGAGAATGCTACTGCATGTACATCACGGCCCAAGTCTTGTACCTGCTGTCCTGTCGGTATCTCCCAAACTGGCCCCCCCTTGGCGGCCAGAAACCGGCCATCAGGGGAGAAAGTCAAACTGGCCACTTCCGCGACAATTTCCGGTTGCAACGTGCGAACCACCTGGCCAGTCTCCGCCTCCAATAACTGAACCTGGCTGCGCATGCAATCCCACTCTTCCCTCCACTCAGTACACAATCCCGTCGCCAAAAACTTCCCGTCGGGAGAAAAAGCTACGCTGTAGATAGGCAGAGTATATCCCAATGACCACAACTGCTCTCCTCCGCTCACTTGCCACAACTCCACGCCGCCCTTCTCTAGGCCCACAGCAAGCCGGGAAGAGTCTGGGGAGAAGCGAGTAGCGTAGACCGCGGATTGCGTCTCTATGTAATATGCCGGCTCCATTGCCTGTGTATCGTACAGGTACACCCCAGAATCAGTCCCTACGGCCAGCCACTGCCCGTCAGGTGACCAAGTGACGGTATGGTTCAGCCCTATCCCCCAGCGAGACACTTCGCATGCCTGAGTGGCGCCACCTGAAGAAGAGTCAACCGGGCTGGGAGTAACGGCACCGGCGCCGGTTTCTCCCGGCGCTATAGCCGTCACCTCGGGATGAAACGCGACATCTGGCTGTACCGCGACAACCGGGGTAGGTTGCGTTCCTATCATTGCTCCTGTCGAAGTGGCCAATTGCGCCACCGTAGGGGCGGTTGGGGTGGTGGGTCCTGTTGCCAACCTACAACCGGCAAGCAGGACTGAAAGAATGACCAGAATAACTATGGCACGCATACTTGCCTCCTCTTATGTGCCTGCTTAGGGTATCGCCAACTACCCAAAAAGCGGTCTCAGTAATGATGGGGCATCGACGAAACGCTTTTCCTTAGCTGGCCCAGATACTCGCCTCCATCGTATTTTCCCTCCCTAGAAACAAGTTCGTGCGAAGTGATATTCCTGGGATCGATGTTATAGGCAGCCGTAAGGCCTCTTACAAGCCACTCCGCGGCCTTCTTTTGGGCGTCAGTGTAAGGTTTTCCACTTTCCCCTAGCACTTCAACGCCAATCGTTGCCATATTTATATCGTCTCCGAACAACGTTGTTCCTCGTTTCCCATCTGGTGTCCATGGAGTCCACTCAGAAGGCCTGTGCAGCCCACCTGCATGGTGAGCATACTGGCTATCCTCGGTCAATTGGTAAATCGTGCCATCGTAGTCAATGAGATAATTTGCGCCGTGTTCAACGCTCTGGAAATAGTTCGCTACCCCAGCTGCGGTGTCTGAATTACTTCCTGTTTTGTGCATTATAATACCTTGAATTGAATCTACTCCACTGGGTCTGTCGTGATAATGTCCTGTGCCTAGATAAGTAGTGTCTATAGTATAAGCAATGCCCGGAGTAGGAGGTTGCGGTGTAAGCGGCACATCGGGTCCTTCTTCTACCTCCCGATGCCCTGTCGGGTCTGAAAAGCGCAGCGGGTTGTTGTGCACGTAGGCATACCGGTTCAGGCTCTGCGGATCTCCCGGACCGGGCACGATGGTGTCCGGCTGGGCAAAGCGCCCCAGGGCCGGGTCGTACCAGCGGGCGTTGTAGAAGTACAGC
>JBMFPM010000296.1:0-3321 GCA_049969135.1 Anaerolineae bacterium | reverse complement strand
GATGATACCTATCACAAGCTGTTAGCTGCTTTACGTAAGGTAGAAGAGGAGCATTCAACCCGCCCGTGAGCAAAATCGGTTTGCGCCTGCACCGAGCACGTGTCATCGTGTTGCGTTGGTTTGTGCCCGGTGAAGTGTCGGAGCGCTGGAATTACCTAAACCTCTACCGCGAGGTAGCCTGGTACGGGGTGCTTTCTGGCGTAAGCTCGACCTTCACCAGTATTTTTGCCCTTCGTCTGGGGGCTTCTAATTTCCTCATCGGTTTATTGACGGCCCTGCCGGCTCTGATGAACATCCTTTTCCAGATTCCCGCTGCCCACCTGGTCGAGCGCGAGAGCGACAAGAAGAAAGTTTTGCTCGTTTCTGGCTTCCTGATGCGCTTTCCCGTATTCCTGCTAGCCTTGGTGCCTTTGCTGGGCACACCTCTGCAGGCAGGTGCCATTATTTATATCACTGCATTGGGCACGATCCCCGCTGCAGTGAGCACCGTTTCCTTTACGTCTATGTTGGCGGAAGTAGTTCCTCCTCAGGATAGACCGCGTGTGGTGAGCTTACGCAACGCTTTTCTTTCTGCAACCGCTACCGCAGCCGTGTTGCTAGCAGGCAAGGCGCTCGATATTCTGCCTTTTCCATTTGGCTACCAATTGATCTTTGGGTTGTCCTTTTTGGCATCCATTGTGAGCCTGTACTATCTTGGGCGCGTGGCTATCCCACGAGCTGAGCCAGTGCAACCTATCCAGGTTCAGACGAACCAGCGTGTTGGCATTAGGCATTTGCTGCAGGATATCCTAACGCAGCGCCGTTACGTACAATTCACTTTGGGTGCTTTTCTTTACCACTGGGGTCTGCATTTCCCTATTCCGCTCTATGCAATTTATCGCGTTCGGGTATTACGGATTTCAGAAGGGTGGATAGGAACTCTGTCTATGGTCGAATCCGGCGTGACTATTGTAGCTTACTATTTATGGAGCAAGTTTGCACAGAGGTATGGATCGCGCTGGATGTTGTTTCTTGGTCTGCTTGGCGTGTGTTTCTATCCCATAGGCACGGCTTTGAGCAAGAGCGTTGCTCCCTTGCTTCTGGTATCGTTTATTGCTGGCATTGCTGGGCCAGCATTTAACGCAGGCCTTTTCAACGGTCTGCTGGACGTCACGCCAGCAGAGCGACGGGCGACCTACATTGCTATATTCAATACGATGATGAACATCCCCGCGTTTATCGCTCCTATTCTGGGTACTACCACAGCGGAATGGGTGGGTGTGCGCACCGCGCTCTGGATTGGTGGATTTGCACGTATTGTGGGATTCCTTGCCTTTACCTATTTCCTTTTGGGCTCTTTGCGCTCCCTTACGCGCCGTTTTCAGCAGGTGCGGCCCAATGGGGAATAGTCAATTTGCTCGTTTTCTGGTACAATCTGAGTAGCAGATTGTGCCCCGTGATCACCCGCACAATATACTTCAAGGAGGAAGTGCAAGATGGCAACAAAAAAGCAGGCTCTGCACGGTCAAGTTGTGATCACCAGCGCAGTACGTACGGCTATTGGCAGGTTCCAGGGAATGCTAAGCACAGTCCCAGCCCCCGAGTTGGGTGCGGTAGTTATTCGAGAAGCGGTGAGGCGCGCTGGAATTGACCCAGCGCAGGTGGATGAGGTATTGATGGGCAATGTCATCCAGGCTGGCGAGGGACAAGCGCCAGCCAGACAGGCAGCCATCAAAGCGGGGTTACCTCCCTCAGTTGGCGCTACAACGATCAACAAAGTCTGTGGCTCAGGCTTGAAGGCGGTGATGTTTGCTGCTCAGGCGATCATTGCTGGCGATGCCAATATTGTTGTCGCAGGCGGCATGGAGAATATGACCATGGGCCCCTACTTGTTGCCCCAGGCACGGCAGGGATACCGGCTGGGGAACGGCGTCCTCGTTGATGCCACGGTGCATGATGGGCTCTGGTGTCCGTTTGAAAATCAACACATGGGCAATGCTGCAGAATGGATTGCGCGCGAATACGGCCTGACCCGTCAAGAACTGGACGAGTACGCTCTGGGCAGTCACCAGAAAGCCATCGCAGCCATTCAGGCAGGCAAATTCAAAGCGGAGATTGTGCCTGTTGAGGTTGCGCAGCGCAAAGGGCCGCCGCTGATCTTTGATACAGACGAATGCCCTCGTGCAGACACCTCCCTGGAAGCACTGGGCAAGCTACGCCCTGCCTTTCAGGAAGGGGGCATGGTTACGGCTGGCAACTCCCCTGGCATCACAGATGGAGCGGCTGCTGTCGTGGTTATGAGCGAGGACACTGCTTTTGCATTGGGAGTTCGTCCCTTGGCGCGCATCACTGGCTATGCACAGGCAGCCGTCGAACCGCTGCGTATTTTTACCGCTCCTATTTTTGCCGTGCAAAAGCTGCTTCAGAAGACGGGCTATCGCTTGGCAGACATTGATTTGATTGAAATCAACGAAGCCTTTGCCGCGCAGGTATTGGCGGATGGCAAAGCATTGGGTTTTGACTGGGGTAAGGTGAACGTGCATGGTGGTGCTATTGCTCTTGGACATCCCATTGGCGCCAGCGGTGCGCGGGTACTGGTCACATTGGTTCACGCCTTGATGGCCCGCGGGCTGAAAACTGGCTTGGCCACACTTTGTCTAGGCGGTGGCGAGGCAGTAGCAATGACGATCGAATTGGTGGAGTAAGTGGAAAACGTAATAAATGATGAGTGGCAAGTAATGAGTAAAGTATGATTTCGCCTTTACTTTTCACTCATCACTTACAAAAGGAGGAAAGCATGGATCTCAAGTTCACTGAAGAGCAAGAGATGATCCGCAAGATGGTGCGGGATTTCGCCCAGAAGGAAGTGGCGCCCATTGCTGCCGAGATAGACGAAAAGGGCGTCGTGCCCTTCGAGAATATCAAGAAAATGGGGCAGTTAGGATTGCTGGGGCTTACGGTCTCGGAGAAATACGATGGCGGTGGTGCAGATGCGATCAGCTATGTGATAGCGATTGAAGAGCTGGCGAAAGCATGCGCATCCACGGCCATCGTCATGGCAGTGCAGAATTCACTCGTATGCGCGGGTATTGAGAAATTTGGCACAGAGGAGCAAAAAGACAAGTTCCTGAGGCCGCTGGCTCGCGGTGAGAAGATCGGCGCCTTTGCGCTGACCGAACCAGGGGCAGGCTCCGATGTCGCAGCCATGTTGAGTACGGCGGTGAAGAGCGGCGATGCCTATATTATCAACGGGCGGAAGCATTTCATCACCAACGGCGGCTTTGCTGACATTGTTATCCTCTTTGCCATGACTGACAAGACGCAACGCCATCGCGGTATTAC
>JBMFPM010000295.1:0-3350 GCA_049969135.1 Anaerolineae bacterium | reverse complement strand
CTTGCGTGTGCAGAAACATCTTGAGCGATGTGCTGCTTGTCGTCAAGACCTTGCATCTTTGCAGCAGACGGTGGCTTTGTTGCGTGCCGCGCCAACGATCAAGCCACCCCGTTCTTTCTTCATACCAGCCTCGGAAAAGGTCAGGCAGAAGCAATTGCAGCGCACTCGTCTGATTTACGGCTATCTCCGGGCAGCGACAGCAATGACAACGGTCTTGCTAGTGCTGATCCTCTCCGGTGACGCCTTGTTGCGCTTTGCGCCGGTAGCCCCTGCCCGTCCCATCCTGCCTGCTGCAGTGCCAGCAGCAAAAACATTCGCGGTAGAGCCGACTCCTATGGAGCAGGCTCAAGCTTTGCCAGTTCCGCCAACGGCCGTTGCGCTCTCTGCTATGGAGACGCCAACCCCTATGCCACTCGCTGTGAGCGAGGCAGTGCCAGAGCAATCGCCTGAGCCGACTGCCTTTGCTATATTGGTACCGCTAACAAGTGGTGAAGTGGTCACGCAGGAGACACCAGAAGTTACTCTGGATGGCCAGGTGCTCGAGATGAAGGCTGTGCCTTCCCAGACCTTTGCTCGTTCCGCCGGAGCTCCGTCGCCACCAACGGCAAGTCCTGAACCTATGGCAACGGGTGCGCTATCCGCCGAAGCAGAACAACCCACCACTGTCCCAGCGTTTGAAGCCGGTGCAGTGCCCACGGAGACATCTGAAGTGCCTAATACATTGGCACTGTCCTCAGCCACACCTGAACCGACCGATACAGTGGTACTGCCCACAGCCACGCCTGAACCAACCAGTACGCCTGTGCCGCCCACAGTCACACCTGAACCGACCAGTACGCCCGTGCCGCCCACAGTCACACCTATGCCGACACAAACACCCCTGCCCCCCACGGCAACGCCATTGCCTGTTGAGACGCCTATGCCGGCCGTGGCTTTGCCTTCACCACAGCCGACTCTACGTGAGGAGAGGCCGATGGAAGGAGGAGTGCCTGCTCCACCTAGGCTATGGACGATCCTAGACGCTGCGCGCCCAGTGCTGTCCTGGCTGGAGTGGGCGCTTGGCGCTCTGCTTGCTTTGCTGCTGGCAATCACTTTGTGGCTGCGCCAGGCACAGCGTTCACCATAGCTGATCCACTGTGCAGTTTCATCCCGGAACTTCCCCGTGAGTGACAGATCCATCAAAAGGCTGGGTATTCTCCACTGCCATGCGTAGCCCAGCCAGCGCAGAAGATGAAACCATACCAATCTGTAGCTTGTGCTTTGTGCTGGAAGCAGAATAAGGTATAATAGAGGTATGATTTTTCAGAAAACGAATAAATTACAAGACAGCCTGACGCGTACGCGGCAGTCTTTTTTTGGCCGCGTTGCCGGGCTATTTTCCGGCGGTGATATCACAGAGGAAACCTGGGAAGAGCTGGAGGCGCTGCTTATTGCTGCTGATGTAGGGGTGGCTACAACGATTGAGCTTGTGGATGCCTTGCGCGAGCAAGTTGCGCGCGAGCGTATCCGCCGTACGGATGAGGCGCAGGCTTTGCTCAAGCAGCAGATGATTGCATTGTTGCAGGCGAAGACACGCCGCTATCTGGAAAGCTATGGCAGGCCCTTATCCGTTGTGTTGGTCGTCGGCGTCAATGGATCTGGGAAAACAACAAGTATCGCCAAATTGGCACAGTATCATCAATTGCGCGGCGATAAAGTGCTGTTGGCTGCTGGGGATACCTTCCGTGCAGCGGCTATTGACCAATTGGAGGTGTGGGCAAAGCGCCTTAATGTTGAGATCGTGGCTCATCAACAAGGCAGCGATCCAGGTGCAGTGCTTTATGACGCGATTGAGGCTGCCCAGGCACGTGGGGCAAATGTATTGATTGCGGATACGGCCGGGCGTCTGCACACAAAGCACAACCTGATGCAGGAACTGAAAAAGATCCATCACGTGGCTGCCCGACGGTTACCTGGTGCGCCGCACGAGACTATCCTTGTCCTGGATGCCACCACGGGACAGAATGGCTTGGCACAGGCGCGTACGTTCAGTGAAGCGGTGCCTGTCACTGGTTTGTTCCTTGCCAAGCTGGATGGCACGGCCAAGGGGGGAATTGTTTTTGCTGTAGTGCGCGAACTAGGTATCCCCGTCCTTTTCGTGGGAACAGGGGAGCACGCTGAAGATATTGCTGAGTTTGATGCCGTGCAATTTGTGGACGGTTTGTTTCGATAAAAGCCCTATTTAACACGAGGTGAGTGCAGTTTATGGAAGAACTACAGTCGAAGTTGAGTGAACTGAATAATCGTATCCATCAAATCATGGAGTGTCTTTGACATAGCCGGTACACAGAAAGAGATCGCAGATCTGGAGAAGCGTTTAGCTACCGATGGCTTTTGGGATGATGTAGATCAAGCGCAGCAGGCGATGCAGCAACTGGCAAGGCTGAAGGAAAAGGTAGACGAATGGCAAAGCTTATCTAGGCGTATCAAAGAACTGCAAGATCTGCTTGAGCTGGCACAACAAGAAGATGACTGGAGAATAGGGGAGGAGATCGCTACAGAAGCCAATCAATTAGCAGAGGAACTGGACAAGCGAGAGTTGCGCTTGGCTCTTAGCGGGCCCTACGATGCAAAGGATGCCATCCTTGCTGTTCATGCTGGGGCTGGGGGCACCGAATCGCAAGATTGGGCCGCGATGTTGTTACGCATGTACCTGCGCTGGGCAGAAGAGCATGGCTATGAAACTGACCTGCTGGACAGCATGCCAGGTGAAGAGGCAGGTATCAAGAGTGCTACGGTTTCAATCAAGGGGCCCTATGCTTATGGTTATCTCAAGAGCGAGCGCGGCGTGCATCGCCTTGTGCGGCTTTCGCCCTTTGATGCGGCACATCGCCGCCATACTTCTTTTGCTCTGGTAGAGGTGATCCCGGATGTAGAGGATGAGATCCAAATCGAGATTAATCCAGATGACTTGCGCATAGATGTATTCCGTTCATCTAGCGCTGGTGGGCAACATATGCAGAAGAATGCCACGGCGGTGCGCATCACGCATATCCCAACGGGCATCGTGGCTACTTGCCAGAACGAACGCTCCCAAATGCAGAACAAGCAGATGGCGATGAAAGTCTTGCGCGCACGCTTGTTCGCTCTAGAACAGGCAAAGAAAGAAGAGGAGCGCGCCAAGCTAAAGGGTAAACATGTCTCGGCCGGTTGGGGCAACCAGATCCGTTCCTACGTTTTGCACCCATATCACATGGTGAAAGACCTGCGCACCGGTTATGAGACAGGCAATACCGATGCTGTGCTGGATGGAGGATTGGATCCTTTCATAAAAGCCTATCTGGAGTCCACGATAGGCGAATCTCAAGAAT
>JBMFPM010000294.1:0-3379 GCA_049969135.1 Anaerolineae bacterium | reverse complement strand
ATTGACGCGGGGGGGGGACAGAGTAGAATAAGGTTAGAATACTCTCAAAGGAGGAGGTTTGGAGGGATGTCTAGAAGTTTCATCCGTTCTGCTATTGCGGCGGTACTCAGTATCAGTATTCTTTCTCTAGCGGTAGTGTGTAGAAGGGGAAGCGGCTTAGTTCTGCTGTGCTTCCCCCTTGAACGAACAGCATAAATTCAACCCAGAACAGGAGGCAGAGAAGATGATGGGCTGGCCAGCGATCTCAAGGCTCGTGGTGGCATGGTTGGCTGTTTTTGCTGTAAACGCTACCGCATTGCCCCAAGAACGGCTTCCCAATTTGTTGCACCAAGCGCTACAAAAAGAGCTGCAGGTAGATACCGTGGAAGTGGAGTTGCGCGTAGAGGTCAAGCGCTATCAGTATGCACCCGACCAATTGCGACGGTGGGGCTTCAGCGAAGATTTAATCCGCCAGATTACAGAAGAGATGGGTAGCTGGGCAAATTCAGAGCAGGCACACTTGCGCATGCGTTTTGATAACCGGAGTAAGCTATTCGAGTGCACGGTAGAAGGAGGCATCCCGTCTTCCGGCGATTGGCAGGTCTTGCGCGTCCGCTCATTGATCAACAACAAAGCCACCGTCAACTATCAAGAGGTCCGATCCGGCGAAGATAGTGTCCGAATGTATCTTAATCGCGGTGCGCCTGCGTGGCCTCCACTAGCATGGCAATCAGAAACTTGGCGATACCGCATATGGCACTCCCACTTGCCCAGGAGCCATAGGGGTGACCTCTCCCCTCTAACGGTCGAGCCTAACAGTGGCAAACAAGGGGAGTATGTTATCAAGTTTGACAATGTGGTCATTGTAGCCCAGAACGCACAGGACGGGCTCTTGCTAACGCGCTACACAGCTACAGACCGATCGTCCGGCTATCCCGAGTATGAAGAAGAGTTCACCTATCGTCAAACACCAGAACGAGTTCCCTACCCAATGCACCTAAAAGTTTTTCATTATCTTGTCCCTCCAGTGGCATATGCGAAAGGTCTTCGCATTCCACGCAAAACGCCTATCGAAGTAACCACCTACACGGTGGACAGGGTGCGTATCAATCCTGCCTTCGAACAACATGCCTTTGCGGAAGGTGCCATCCCGCGTGGCACGTTTGTCCAGGATGACCGCTTCGAGCCTCCTCTCATTTACACGCAAGGAAACCGGCAGTTTGGTGAGCAGGACCTGTTTCGAATGGCCCGCAACCGAGAACTCCTCCAAGATGCAGACTGGATGGGATACCGTCCAAGGCCTAACAAATCGACCTATGGTTACCTCGCTGTCGGGTTGGTGGCAATCGGAATTGCGTTGTGGTTTCTTATCGGCGCTATCCGCAGACACACTCTGCAATGAAGGGCTTGACGATGAGACGGTGGTATGGTGCGTCAGCACTAGTAGTTGCAATGGTATGTGCCATTGCAGTTTGGTGGACTTGTCAGCCCAGGCAACTGTCCAACGTTGAAGACGCGGTATACTTCGGTTTTGTGACAAAGGGGTCCATCGTCACCAAAACAATTGCTCTTAGAGAACCCGGTCTGGGAGGAGAGGTTCTGTGCTGGTCAGATTGCGAGTATGTTAGAACGTTCCTCCGAAGAGGAGGACGAGTCGAGATGACAGTCGTATTGGATACTAGGAGGGTGGAAGAAGGCGAATTGCATTGTAATGTGTACCTTGCGTCTAACCGACGGGATACGCGCACTGTGTGTCTGCCGCTGATAGGAATTGTTCAAAGTGCACATAAAAAGTCCTGTTGTAGGGACTGACTCTCCCATGCCCAACCGATTCCAAAGGATATGGCGTATACTCCTTGAAGCGGCGACAGCCGGATATGTTGTCACAGTCCTAGCGCCAAAGACGATCATTGCCTTGCCGTTCGAGTGGGCATACCAACATATTCAGCGATGGGTTTTCGCGGGTATTTCCTATGCCGGGCTGCCGGTCTCTCCAACCCTATGGTGGTCTGCCTACTTGTGTTGTGTCCTGATAGGGGTGATGTATCTTTTTCGTTACCGACAGAGGTATCAACACGTGCTTCCTGCACGTCATATTGCCGACTGCTTTTTCTTGTTAGCTGGCGTTTACTTCTTGGATGTCTGGATCTCTACCGTACCCCGTTACAACTGGACAGCTATCTCATGGCTATTCCCATGTGTGATCTTTTTCGGCGTGATTACCGCATGTTATGACCGAAACACCGTGCAACGTCTTTTTATGGCGGCAGGTATCGCTGTTATGGTGGAAAGTGCATATGCCGTCATATACCATCTTTGTGGCTTACATCAGTTTTACACTCCAGGTTTCGGATTGAGAACGCGAGGAACCTTCGAGAACCCGATTTTCCTAGGGGCGCTGGCGCTGGTGGCTTTCCCCTTGCTGTTACATCAGGCACTCATTGCGAAAGTGAACTCCCTGAAGGCATTATGGCTGTTTGGTTGTGCGATGGTTCTATTAGCTAGCTGGCTCACATACACTCGCTCAATCTGGTTGGGATTGGCTTTTACCTACACGTACTCTGTTTTACATTTGGTTCAGGGAAGGCTGAAAAGACAACTGCCCCTTTGGAAGGTGATGATCGTAGCCGCTATCCTCGTGCTGGGCTCTGTGTCATTGAGGGTCCCGCTAGCACCGCAGGATCGCTCTGGTTGGGGCAGGCTGGCCATTTGGGAAGTGGCAGTGAGAGTGGCATATTTGCATCCCGTACTGGGGGCAGGTGCGGGTAGCTACAACGATCTGCAACGTAGTTACATGACCGAGAGATTAGCACAGTTCAACCCCTACAATGCCGAGCCCAAGAACTTGTTTCTGCTTCTACTGGTTGAGCACGGCGTGGTGGGGTTAGTTGTTTTCAGTCTGTTCGTTTTCAGAGTGTCGCAACTGGGCCAATTCTTTGCAAAGAACCCCACTTGTATGCAGGAGCAGGCAACTGCACTGCTCCTGAGGGGGGTATTACTCTCCATCCTGACAGCGGGGTTATTCGAGAGCACGGTATTCTTCGAGAAACGTGAAGCCAGTTCGTTGACTTTTCTCGTCGTGGTAGCTTGTGCGATAGCTACTGCGAAAAATAGCACGACTTCGAGATTAGATAACACCAGCAAGGATATCCTGCGCAACAAGCACAAGATGATTCGTGCAGCGGCAACGTTTATAGTGTTGCTGGTGCTGACATCAGTTCCGATTGTGTTGGGCATCTGGCAGTTCTACCGTACCCGGCCGCAAGTGGAATCTTACGATACTACCAAGCCAGCACGTCCTCGGTTCACCCCGCTGGCAGAGGTTGCCGAGCCAATGCGCTATACCCTCATCGCCTCCGAAGATGGCAACTTCTACCGGCATCACGGCGTGGACTGGCAA
>JBMFPM010000293.1:0-3392 GCA_049969135.1 Anaerolineae bacterium | reverse complement strand
AGCCAATAAGCGAGGCTATGATACCCAACGTGCACAGGATAAGCGGGAACACTGTATAGCGTATCTGAAGCGCCGGGCGGTCTGCAAAGAGCGCAGCGCCAAGCAGCATCACCGCCACCGTGCTAGCCACGTAGCTATCGAAAATATCTGCGCCCATACCTGCCACATCGCCCACGTTATCGCCCACATTATCGGCAATCACAGCCGGATTGCGCGGGTCATCCTCCGGGATGCCTACCTCCACTTTACCGACCAGGTCGGCGGCAATGTCCGCCGTTTTGGTGTAGATGCCGCCTCCTGCTTTGGCAAGCAATGCCAAGGTGGATGCACCAAAACTGAAGCCAAGCACCACCTCCGGATCACCACTTAGGAGATAGGTAACACTCATGCCAATGAGCGCCAGCCCAACAGTAGCCAATCCCATCACCGCGCCACCGTTGAAGGACATCTGAAAAGCACGGTTGAGGCTTTGACCAGCCGCGGCTGCTGTGCGCACATTGGCTGATACTGCCACCCGCATGCCCAGATACCCAGCAGCAGCAGAGCACAGTGCGCCAGCGACAAAAGCCAAGGCCATACTGCCTCCGCGCCCCGGGTCGAACTGCACCATCTTCAAACCCAGGTGCTCGATGTCAAAACTGAAAACAATGGCAATCACAATGCCCAAGCCCACTGCAAGAATAACAAGCGCTAGATAGAGACGGCGCAGATAGGAAGTAGAGCCCTCACGGATCCAGGAAGCGATCTCCTGTGCCCGTGGTGGCCCAGCATCTTGCTTTTCCACCCAGCGGTACAGCCAGATTGCCACACCGAGAGAGACTAACCCTGCCAATGCTGCGATGAATATCCAGAATTGCATCATCCCCATTCCTCCTTTTTACACACCAGAAAGACACGAAGCACTGCAACGCTACGAACCATTCATAATCCATGGCCCCGTGTCTTTGGACAAAAACACAGCCTCAAACGCTAGGGCAGCATCTGCCACCTCATGCGTTGCACTCAGGGCAAGCGCTTTACTGCGTTCCGGGTGACAAATATGCCAATTGCCGCCCCGACGCTGGGGCTGCATGATTTCGCCGTTATCCAGTTACCAACTGTTGGCCTTTCTTTAGCTGGTTCTCCCCCTACATTTGGATAGAGCGCCACCAGAGATAGTGCTTCTGGCGCAATTCATCCGGGGAAGGCATGGGGAAGTAGACAAGTTGCTGCTCATTCCCCACGAACACCCCGTTCTTAATCATGCGATAGGGAAAGCGAACAGGCTGAATGCGGTTGACCATCTTGGCGCGGACGGTCTTGGTTTTGAGTTCTACCAAGCATTCACGCAAATGCTCGATGTTGGAATAGGGCAAATCTTTGACCGCCCCATGTTCTGGGTCGTGCGCCAATTCCCCTAGCTTCAACTCGACGAAACACACTGCGGGCAGAGAGAGCAAACTGATGGGCGTCTTGACAATCAACTCGTAGAACTCACGCGGGCCCAGAGTACTGGCTACGAGAGGATGCACCGGTGCAATCTCCTGATACAGGTGCAGCCCATCGTCTTCTTTGGGTAGCTCCGTAGATGGCTCCAGAGCCAGTGAGCGCCCATCCTGAGTTACGAGATACAATTTCTTGAGTGCATCTAAAGAGACATGCTCCAGCACACGGTAGACGGAGATGTAGATGGAACGCTTCGGACTGCCATCTTCGTGAGGCACACAGCGCCGCAAACCCTCATCAATGCGAAAGTAGGGATGGCGGAAAGTTGGGTCAACTTCGAAGAAGATCGCTTGTTCACGCGCCCTTTTCCGCGTACCACACGCGTAGTACGCTCCGAACTCTTCCGGTGGGAGCATCGAAACAATCAATGCCTCTGGTATCAAAGACAGGTATAGATAGCACACGTTCTCTCTCCCTCCTTTGGGTCTAGAGCCATGCCCAATCCTGGCTCTGCTTCCTGGCATGATTATAGCATGGCTCGACGTGCAGGCAAAACACCGGAGGCATTGCCAGGGATGCAAAGATTCGCCACAGGGGAATAGCGGCAGCGCTGGCTCTATCCCGATGTGAGATGCCGTAAAGAAGGCACAGCAAAGAAAATGAACAGGGCAAAAACCAGGGTAATCCCTGCTCCAATCGCCACGCTCACGAGTGTGCCAAAAGCCTGGGCAAGCACCCCTGCCAGCAGGCTGGAGAAGGGCGCCGTGCCAAAGAAGGAAAGCGTGAATACTGCCATCACCCGCCCGCGCAATGCATCGGGCACGAGAGATTGGATCAAGGTATTGATCGTGGCGCTCGTAATAACAAAAGCCAAGCCAACGACCACCAGGCAACCCAAGGCAAATGGGAAAGAACGGGAAGCGGTGAACAATAGGATGGATGCTGGGAAGAGGAAACTACCTATGGTCAGCAGGCACCCCTTGTGACGGAAGGAACCTAAAGAGGCAACCAGTAAGGAACCAGCAAGTGCGCCCACCCCTGTGGCGGCATTCAGCATACCCAAGCCCGTTTCGCCGACACCGAGTACATCGGCAGCGTAGGCGGGCATCATGATCGAGTAGGCTAGGCCAAAGAGGGAGGCAACACCAATCCAACTGATCATCGCCATGATCTCGACATGGTTGCGGACATAGCCCAAACCGGCTCTGATCTGGGCAAGGAGTGGCTCAGAGCGCCGTGCTTGCTCAACACGAGGCAAGCGCATCAGCCATAGGGCAACGATCACTGCGAAGAAAGTAACGCCATTGAGGGCAAAACACCACGCCGCGCCCAGGCTGGCCAAGATGACGCCCCCAACGGCTGGCCCGACAATGCGCGCCATGTTGAATATGCTCGAATTCAGGGCAATGGCATTCAACAGATCGCGCCGGTCATCCACCATGTCCACGGTCATCGCTTGGCGGGCGGGAGCATCGAAGGAGTTCGCTACGCCAAGGACTGTAGCCAGTAAACCAATGTGCCAGACACGCAGAGCACCGGTCGCGGCCAAGGCAGCCATGACAAAAGCCTGCACAGTCATCACAGTTTGCGTCACCAGCAGCAAACTCCGCCGCGAAACGCGGTCAGCCAGGGCACCAGCAGGCAACATGAAGAACAGAGTGGGAAGATTGCTAAAGAAAGAAATGGTGCCGAGCGCTAGCTTCGATCCGGTCAACGCATAGACCAGCCATCCCTGGGCGACCGTCTGCATCCAAGTGCCCATGAGCGAGATTGTCTGGCCGAAAAACCAGAGGCGATAGTTGCGATGGCGGAGCGCAGCAAAGGTAGAGATCCTTTGCAGGCGCTGGGCAAGAGAAGTATTGGCTGTTCGTAGTGACATAGATGTTGTCCTGACTGCAACGAGAGTATAGAATGGAGAGTGTTGAAAATCTTGTCACCCTGAGCGGAGCGAAGGGTCTCGCGTAACT
>JBMFPM010000292.1:0-3395 GCA_049969135.1 Anaerolineae bacterium | reverse complement strand
AAAGAGGCGCTGGATGATGTGGTCATGATTGCCAATGTATTCGTTCACCCTGCAGCAGCCAACCGCAGGCGCATTGAAGTGAACAACTACAAGGCGATGCGTGCTGCCATCCGCAAAGCCATCGAGGGTCGTCCCACTCTGGACGAGCTCTTATCTGAAAAGCAAGCGGCACGCCATCCGTTCCGGTATGCGCCTTAACTGCGCCAGAGGCATTGGGGCTACTTCCTGACCTGCAAGACCCAGGAAGCCGGTCGCTGGACGTGTCCCCTTTCAGGAGGCCACTATCCAGCGCTATTCACCCTGCACGTCAGTCGCCAAAAGCGATGACACAGTAGGCATTGCGGGCACCAAACACGTGGTGCTCCTATGGATGAACAGTATGCTCAATGAAGTAACTCAGGATTAACGCTGCAATACCGGCGGCAATCATTTTCAATCCTGCAAGGATGATGTTCTGTCTGGATATCTTGCCCAGAAATGCGCCTAGGGCAAACAATGTGAACAAGGCAATGGCTAGCGCAGCATAGTAACTATACAAGACATTGCCCCAAAGGCGAGTGAGGAAGAAAGGCAGTAGGACAAGAAAAGAAGCCAGCAATGGAGCGAGCCCATCTACCATGGCAACAATGGCTACCGCTGCGCGTGCTGCACGCCCGATGCGCGTGTTGGTGAGGTCAATGAGCGTATACTCTTCCAGGTCATCCAGGCTACGTTGGCGTTCGGCAGATTCGGTGAGGTAGGCTCCCCAGAGCCCAGAGATAGCCATGGAGACGCTGGTTGTCAGGCCCGTAATGATGACTACACTTGGCTCGCGCACCTCTGCCAGGTAGCTGCCCATCAACACGCCTAGGATTGTGAGCACACCGTCGAAGGAATTCATAGCGAAGTAGCGACGGGCTATTTCACCAATATCGGCGACTTCTTGGTATTCTTTGAGGCGTTTTAATCTACTCCGCAGGTGTATCATGAGCTTGAATAAGTATTGCGTGTCTTTTTCGTGCTATGTACCAAAATATTCGGCGAACGATGTTACCCTAATGGATCCTGTGGTGTTTCTGCATCTTCGATGATCATGCGGCCTGCCACCACCTCATCAATGGAGTGCACTGTACCGCCATTTTCCCCGATTACCTTCAGAATTTCATCGTAACGAAGGTCATTGCCTTCCACGGTGATCTTGGCATTTTCGACTCTCCGATCCATTTCGTAAATGCTGATGTTCACAGCCTCTACACCAGGCAGTTCGCTCAGCTCTGCGGCAACCTCAATAATAGAGGGGTCATGCGGCTTTAGTACATCCAACACTAACCGGCGTATTTTGCCCATCTAACTCAACTCCTCGTCCTTAGTATCTTGTACCTTTTGGTGAGAAAAGCCCTTCTCCATCCGACGTGCAAAAATCAGATAGCCCGTGTGCGCTACCATGCGATCCGCAGGACGCAGACGCGCGGCGACTGGCTTGTAGGGACGCAGCAGGATTTCGCTCACTTCGATATCACCAAAATAGCTGCTCTCCAGTGCAGTGATCAATTCCGAGACCTGATTGGCGGTGGGAACAATCGCACCAAAGAAACCTCCTTCCGCCAAGGCATCCCACACTGCTTGTAAGTAGAGCCATGGCGTGCGCACATCCAGGAAGACAGCGTCTACGTCCCGCTCATCAAAACCTGTTGCAATGTCCCGTTGCTTCAGCTCCACCCAGTCTTGAAGACCAGTATCAGCAAGATTTCTTGCTGCCACACGCAGCATATCTTCGCGGACTTCATAGGAATAGACACGCCCATGGGGACGGACTGCATGGGCCAAAGCGATGGTTAGCGCACCACTGCCAGTGCCAGCTTCGACAATGCGACACCCTGGACCTACGTTCAACTTGAGCAGGATGTAGCCAATCTCCTTGGGATAGACAATCTGCGAGACGCGCTCTATGCTCATGATCATATCATGGAGCGAAGGGCGCAGAGCAATGAGAGGATAGCCCAGGTGAGTGGTCAATGATGTGCCGGGCAGTTGCCCGATCAAGTCGTTGTGGTGGATCAAACCATGGTGGGTATGCTGTACTCCATCCCGCTGCAGGCGCATCAAAAAGCGCTTGCGGCCGAGAAGGATAAGCACTGTTTCTCCCTCGGTAAAAACACGCATCTTATCCGCCACGCACTGTGCCGTACTTGTAAGGCCGGGACCAGTTGACCTCCATCTTATGCTCGAATAGCTCTTCGGCATCCAAGCCCAGTGCAGAGAGCAAGTGCAGAATGCGAATCACAGCGTCAATCAACTCTTCTCCAACCTTGTCCAGCGGTTGCCCTTTTTTATAGGCATCGGTAGCCTCTGATACTTCGCTGTGGATCAAGGCCAGCATCTCCCAGATGCGCGCTGGGTCAGAGGAAAAGCCTTTGGCGTCAGCCATCTCGCGCACCTGCCGCATCTTGATATTCAGTCCCTCATCTCGCATCTGCACTCCTCTCAGCAGTTACCAGCATTCAGCCCTCCGCTACGAACGAGGATAATGGCGCGGAGAACGCAATTCAAAAAGAGAACCACGGGGAACTTCTAAAAAGCCCTGGCAAAAACGGCTTTCTCCTTGGCTTGACTGCCACAATAAACGCATTGACCTGGCTCGCCATCCTGCCGCAATGGGATGCAGCGGATGGTGGCTTTGGTATCTTCCTTGATTGCCGCTTCGCAATCCGCTGATCCACACCAATAGGCCAGGGCGAACCCCTTGGCAATCGCTTCACGGAGCTCTTCATAGGTGATTGGGTAGAAAGTATTCTCCTCGCGAAAGCGCAGTGCCTGCGCGTATAGGTTCTGCTGGATGGCATCTAGGACATCCTGCACTGCAGCGAACAAGCTATCAATGGACACAGAAGATTTGCGTTCCTCGCGTGGCAAGTCACGGCGCACGAGCACAGCCTGGCCCTTTTGTACATCTTTAGGGCCTAGCTCGATGCGCAGTGGAACACCACGCATCTCCCAATCATGGAACTTGTAACCCGGGGATACTTCTTCGCGGTCATCGAGATGACAACGAAACTCCTGGCTCAACCTAGCTATAATGCTTTCTGCCGCAGCCATCACCTGAGTGCGCTCCTCTTCGTCCTTCCAGATGGGCACAACAACGACCTGAATCGGAGCCAATCTGGGTGGCAAGCGTAATCCTTGGTCATCGCCGTGTACCATGACGATCGCCCCGATCATGCGCGTGCTAACCCCCCAACTTGTCTGCCAGACGTATTCGAGTTGATTCTGCTGGTTCAGAAATTGGATGCCAAATGCTTTGGCAAAGTTCTGGCCCAGGAAATGGGAGGTGCCAGCTTGCAAAGCCCACTTGTTACCCATCATCGCTTCAATGGTGTAGCTCACGACTGCGCCTGCGAATTTCTCGCTTTCGCTTT
>JBMFPM010000291.1:0-3402 GCA_049969135.1 Anaerolineae bacterium | reverse complement strand
TACAGTGCGAGAGCTCTTCGTATCCCATGGAGAGGCCAATGCTTTCCAGTTTGGTCTCACGGTGGGAGAAGCGTTCACGAAAGAGGTCCGGATGGGCGTAGAGCGGAACCCGGCTTATCTGCGCGAGCAATGCTTTCAGCCCACCTGTATGGTCGTAGTGGGCATGGCTGAGGGCTAGAGCGGATATGGTAGCGGGTTCAATCCCTGCTACGTGGAGGTTGTGCAACAATACGATGCCGCTCTGGCCGGTGTCAAACAGCACGCGTCCTTCCTTCGTCTCGACCAGAAAAGAAAGACCATGCTCGCCCCAAAAGGGTGATCCTTGCTTGACGGCATTATCTACAAGGCAGGTGATCTTCATCCGCTCAACCTTCGTGGTCTTTGGGATGCTCCAGTGGCCCGCCAAGCTTCTCTAATGCTCGCGTCAATGTTTGGTTCACTTTCATCAGGTCGTCAGCCGCACTCAGAATGTCTGCCCGTGCCGGTCCGGCTTTCTCTGCCCAGCGGCGAAACTCACTAGCATGTTCTGCGTTGTGTTCGATCCAGTGCGGCAACAAAAGGCGCAGCTTGTCTCGGTCATCGAGTGGGGACATTTTCGTCTGATCCTTCCGTGTAGGGTACAAGCGTGACGACATGTTTCAGAAAATCAACTGTTGCCACTTTGGCAGGCACGAAACGCGGTTCCTCGAAGAAGGTGGCCACACGCACTCCTCCCTCGGTAACTTCTAGGAAAGTCGCTTCGCGCACAATCTCTTCTTTTTGCCCATTTCGAAGGAGATATACATTTGCTTGGCACATGGTCTATCCTCCCAGGGAATGGTGCCTTAGAGCATTACGGCACTTGGGCTGACAATGGCTTGCTCTTGACGTCTGGCACCAATTCGGCAACACGAGCAGCAATGGGGTCGAACACATCGCCGGTATACAATTCCACTTGGCCGTTGTCGCAACGCATGGCCAATTCTGGGTCTAGCGGAATCTGGCCAAGCAGGGGTATACCCAAAGCCTTCGCTGTTTCTTCGGCCTGGCTAGGGCCAAAAATGTCAATCTTCTGGCCGCAGGACGGACATTGGACGTAGCTCATGTTTTCCACCAGGCCGAGGATAGGGATATTCAAGGTCTGCGCCATGCGTGCTGCTTTGCGCACGACCATGCCAGCCAAGTCCTGCGGTGAAGTAACCAGCAGGATTCCGCTAAGCGGTATGGATTGCATGACTGTAAGCGCGGCATCGGATGTGCCAGGGGGCAAGTCAATGACCAACGTGTCCAGGCGTTCCCAGAGCACATCACCCCAAAATTGCTTGATCGCTTCGCTGATCAATGGGCCCCGCCAGACAATGGCTTCATTCTCATCACGCAGCAACAGGTTGATGGAAATGACCTTGATGCCCGTGGAACTCACTACGGGCACCATGCCGAAAGGGCTCCATTTTGGTGGAGTGTTTAGGCCAAACATACGCGGAATGCTGGGGCCGGTAATATCGGCATCTAGCAAGCCAACTCGCTCGCCTTTTTTGCGCAAAGCGATAGCCAGCAATGCCGCTACGGAGGACTTGCCCACTCCACCTTTGCCGCTCAGCACGGCGATGACGTGATTCACATCATTGAGTGCCTCGGCAAGGGGGCGCCTTTTTGCCGGCTCGCCGAAAGCCTTCGCTCGTTCCTCTGCGCTCATTTCGACTAACTGTACATTGGGGATCAGCGCTCCATCCAGACCACGGATCGCCGCTTTGACGTCATTGACGATCCGATCTTTCAGCGGGCAACCCATTGCCGTAAGGGCCAAAACTACGTCTACCTGCCTATCGCCAATGCGGATTTCGCGCACCATACCCATATCCACGATACTGCGCCCCAGTTCGGGGTCCATTACGTTCTTCAATGCGTTGCGAACTTCTTCTTCAGTAACCATTTTCTCCTCTCACAGTGATGGTAGATTCTGTTTTATGGTATTCGCCTTGCCCCTCGAGCATATGGCGCTCATACTCGGCAAGGAAAGCATTGAGCATACGTGTGGTTTCGCGCAAGTTAGCCATCCAGGCTGCCAGGTAGCGATCGCCAGCTTCGGTCAGGTGATAGACGCGGCGCGCTGGACCTGCGGACGACGTCGTATCCCAGGTTGAGACAACCATGCCATTCCGCTCTAGCCAGCGCAGAGTACGGTAAATCAAGCTGGCGTCCACAGGATTTCTTTCATCAAAGCCAAACGATTTGATTGCTTCCGCCAACTCATAGCCATGGGCATCTTGCTTGTGCAATAACAGAAGCAAACAGGGTTCCAAAAAGCGGCGCAGTCGGCGGGGGCAAGGCTCTCCCTCTTCTGCACCACGCCAAGGTCTGCCCCTGCGCATAGGCAAATCTCCTTTCTTCTGTGCCTAGATCACACTTATTGACTTTTTGCAAGTAGCAATATAGCGCAGGACTAGGGCTTTGTCAAGTGCGCGGATGATGTAAGGATGATTTGACAAATTGGATGATTCGAGTTATAATGTAAATGCAAATAGCACTTAGATACAATTAGTATTTAATACCTACAAGCACTGAAATGAACAGGGTGTGATTGCTCCGGAAGTAACAGCGAAAGGAGGTGAGAGGTATGCCAAGAGGTGACCGTACCGGACCATTGGGTATGGGCCCCATGACCGGGCGAGCAGCCGGCTATTGCGCTGGCTATGGCGTCCCCGGTTACATGAACCCGCTTCCTGGGCGCGGCTTTGGCATAGGCTTTGGTGGCGGCTGGGGGAGGGGTTTCCGTTGGCGCCACTGGTACTATGCCACAGGCCTTCCTGGCTGGGTGCGCTTTGGCTATAGCCCTGCCTTGGGTGGCGGCGTGCCGCCTGTGAGCAAAGAACAGGAAACCGAACTGCTGAAGGCGCAGGCCAAGGCACTCCAAGAACAACTCGATGCTATCAACAAGCGCATCGCAGAACTGGAACAGGAGGCCTAAAAAGAATGGGAGCGGGCTTGTTGCGAGTGATCCCTTGCCAAGCCCGCTCCCCAATCCCTTTGCAGGGCATGCAACCCTGTTTGATCCCTTGTATAGTGTATTGTTGATGCAAGGATTGTTTTGCAAAAGCAAAAGGAGGTGAAAGTGCCTGGTTTTGATGGTACTGGTCCGCGAGGCGAAGGGCCATTGACCGGCCGTGGTGAGGGGTATTGTGTGCTGCAACTACCTGACCCTGCGTCAGGCAAGCCTGCTTTCGGTTTTGCTGGTTTGGCTGGAGTACCTGTATGGTTTCATCCGCACATTGGCAGGCTGTTACCTATGTGCTTGCCACTGCCTGGTTTCTATCCCAGGAGGTGGATAGCACGTGGCAATGGTTTGTGTAGGGGTCGGGGATACGGCAGGCGTTTTTTCCTGCAAGACTGGTGGTAGCGCCTGCTGCCGAAATCAGCATGAAG
>JBMFPM010000290.1:0-3403 GCA_049969135.1 Anaerolineae bacterium | reverse complement strand
GCCAGTGTGGGGCCTGTCCCGCCTAGCAAGCTGAACACCGGATGATCCAATGGAAAAAGCCCGTAACTATACAATGTCTGCGGAATCCAGCCTAGCCAAGAAATCGCAAACGCCAGTACATAGAACAAGATAACAGGGTGTTGCTTCAGAGCATTTAAAATATCCTTTTTCATAGTTATCTCCCTGTAATCAGATAAATTGGTATCAGCACACTATACAATGCTGTGAACCTCGGCTCATTCCTAAATGATGTCTAACAACCTAACCACCGCGATCGTCCTTGGCAATAGGAGGGCTACCAACAGGCTCCAAGGTAATAATCCTCTTTTCATCATCATAAGCGAGGATCTCTCCATAACGGCCCCAGGCAACGAGTATCTCCAGTTGTTTTTCGGCATCCGTGGGTGGTAATTCCAGGGAGAGCGCCGTTTGAACAACATCCCAGTTGAGTTTTCGGTCCTCAGCCCGACGAAGCAACTCTAGCAACCACTGGAATATGGGGAGGCGACGTATGCGCGTAGCAAAGATTTCTTTGCGCGCCAAGATGCTTGCATCGCTGAAAGCTTCGCCCAAAGGGGTCAAACTAATATCACCCCTAGCAACCGTTACAAAACCCAGGAGTTCGGCCGCTTCAACCAGTTTCAACAAGGTATCCGAATCAACGCCCAGTTCGTCAGCCAGCTCATAGATATCTTCAGTATCCCCTGGTGCTTCGTTCAGACGCTCCAGCAAACCGACCAAATTGCCAACATGGACGTCAGGAAGCCAGCGCGTAACGCCAGGCTTGCCGGGCGCAGCACCAAGCTCGATATGCTCGGGCTCTGTCTGGCCTGCCAAGATGCCATATACCTGGTCAACGAACTCCAAGAAACGGGGAGATTTACGTTGTCGAGGGTGAGGCAAGTCAATTGTAACTTGAGAGATTACCCGCCCTGGGTTCTTGTCCATGATGATTAAGCGATCAGCCATCAGAACAGCCTCTTCGATATTGTGCGAGACCATCAAAATAGCCCGGGTGGGGATCTTCCCTTCAGTCCAGAGTTCCAACAATTCACCGCGCAACGATTCAGCACTCAATACATCCAAGGCGGAAAAGGGTTCATCCAAGCAAAGCAATTCTGGTTCCACTGCCATAGCACGTGCAAAGCCAACTTTTTGACGCATGCCACCCGATAACTCCCGTGGGTATGCTGACTCGAAACCGTCCAATCCAACTCTATCCAGGAGATCCAATACCCGGGGCACACGGATATCTGGAGGAACCGAGCGAGCTTTCAGCGCAATCTCCACATTCTGCTGAACCGTTAACCAGGGAAACAATGCGAAGGTTTGAAAGACAATCGTAGAATGCGGGTTCACGCCTTGCAAAGGCTGACCACGATAGAGAACTACACCCTCCGTGGGAGCTTGCAGCCCAGTAATAATGCGCAACAATGTACTCTTACCGCATCCAGATGGGCCTAACAGGAAAACGAACTCCCCTTCCCTGATATCCATGTTGATATCCTGAACGGCATAAAAGCGGCGTTCACCGCTGCGGTAAATCTGAGAAACATGCTCCAGTTGCACCAAGGTAGAATTTTGCATACCAGTCACTCCATGCGATAACGTTCTTCAGCAAGTTGATACAACCTGCGCCAAAAAAGGCGGTTGATCAAGACAACAACAACAATCATGGCTATCGTGCTCGCCAGAAGGAGGGAGTACTCTCCACGCGCCGTAGCAAAGGCAATAAGATCACCCAAACCTATGGTACGCAGTGTCCGCCCCCCAAACTCGATATATTCCGCAACGATACTGGCATTCCAAGCACCCCCGCTGGCAGTAATAGCCCCCGTGATAATGTAAGGGAAAAGCGCCGGCAAAATTAAGGTACGCCATCGTTCCCAACGACTTAACCTCAGCAAGGCAGCAGTGTAGCGTAGATCTTGCGGGATCGTCGAGGCTCCTGCAATCACGTTAAAGAGGAGATACCACTGTGTCCCCATCAGCATGAGCAGCACTGCAGCAGAATTCAGCCCGCCAGGGAGAGAGAGCAGCATCAAAACAAAAACGGGAAAAAGAGCTGTAGCAGGGACAGAAGCGGCAGTCTGTACCAGCGGTTGCAGCCAGCTAGACAAACGCGGGTTCATGCCAATAGCAACTCCCACCGGTATAGTCCAAGCTAGCGCGATGATCAGTGAGATGAGCACACGCAAGGTGGTTGCGATTAAGCCTAAGCCAATCTGAATCCACTGCGCAGGTGAAACAAGAACCAGTAACTGGGCTGCTTTCATAGCGCCATACCCTATACCACCAATAAAGATTGCGCCTATCACCAAGACAAATGGACTAAGCCCACTCTTCTCTTCTGAGAAACGCAGCCGGGGCTTAAAAGGCCATCGCTGCAGCATCCAGACATCGAGGCGCTCTCCTAGAGCAGCCGAGAGCCTAGTTAGCTTTTCCATGATCAGAGAAGAACGCAGAGCCTCATAAAACCAAGAGGTAACTGGGTAATCTCGCTCGACCATTTCTAGAGTAAAACGTTCTGACCAGGCGACCAAAGGCCGCCATACAAATTGATCCAACAACACGATCAAAGCAACCAAGGCACCAATACCCCACAAGATAGCAGGTAAATTCCCTTGATTTGCTGCTTCCCGCAGATAGGAGCCCAATCCAGGCAAGCGGAAATCGCGCTCACCCACTGTGAATATCTCGGCTGCCATCAAGAAAAACCACCCACCAGCCCAACTCATCATACTGTTCCAGATGAGACCCGGGGTTGCGAAAGGGAGTTCCAGTGTCTTGAGGCGAATCCACCAGTTGAAAAGAAAGGTATCGCTAGCTTCGCGCAACTCTTCGGGAATGGTCGTCAAAGACTGATACCAAGAAAAGGTGAGGTTCCAGACCTGGCTGGTAAAAATCAACACAATAGAAGCCAGTTCGGCTGCAATGCCCTCTGGCAAGACAGCACTCAGACTGAGCAATACCACAGGTAGAAAAGAGAGAATAGGCACACTTTGCAGAACGTCTAGTAGAGGCAAGAGGATCTGCCTGGCCTGCTGGTGGTAAGCAGCAAAATACCCATAGAGCAGGGTAAACGAGAGCGAGAGAATGTAGGCAGCAGCCATCCGCAGCAAAGACCGCAGGGCATAGTAAGGCAATACTCTCGGATAGAGGGCGATTTCCGGGCCTGTAACGGCAGCCGGCGCATGAAACGCCAGACGTATGCCCGCATAGAGCAGGACAATCACGCTCAGTAGTACCAGTATATCACCGCTCCGGAAGGGGCGGAAAGGCTGCTTCTTGGAATAGATTTTCTTCAGTGTCATCTTAGAGCTTTCCATTGGCAAGTGATATCTGCAATTTAATAATGCGGGATAAAGGCAATACGCTGATGCGCGTCAAGCTGGCTGTTATC
>JBMFPM010000289.1:1378-3403 GCA_049969135.1 Anaerolineae bacterium | reverse complement strand
TGATCCGCGGCGTACTTATCATTATAAAGTTCCTTCTCTACCGGGTGTGCTAGCTAAATCATGAAGTACCTATGGAAACGTAGCCAACGACTACTAAGCTAGTGCACCGTGGTCGTTTCGTTTTCCTCAATAGGTATTCAAGTATACAACATCTAACACAAGAATGCATAACAGATGTCAGTTTCCGCTTTTGCGAATCAGAATGATATAGTCGGTAAGTGGCGCTAAGGTAGGGAGCGGGATATAGTTGCTGAAGCTGCCCTCTACTCCCACCGTCAATGGCGCAATGGTTTCTATGCCCAACAGGTCTTGGGGCCGATATTCGCCTGCTGGGATAGGGCTCTGCTCGGCTGTCAGTCCGCAGTCGCGGATGATGCGCTCCGCTAGATTCAGGATAACCAGCACATCGGCATCAGCCGCATGGCGCAGGAAGGCATAGACCTGCTTGCTGCTGGTTTCAAGCGGGAGCCAGTCGCCGGTGCGCAGTGCCTGGTATTGCAGGCGCAGGCGGATCAGTCGCCGGTAGTGGCTGAGCAGGGAATCGGGGTCAGCGAGCTGGCTTTCTACATTGACCACGTTATAGTTCAAATCCACGTCCATCCAAGGCTGGCCTGTGGTGAAGCCAGCGGCACGCTGGTTCGCCCACTGCATGGGCCGCCGGATGAAGACATCAGGCTTTGCACCCCGCATGCCGATTTCCTCGCCGTAGTACAGGAATGGCACGCCAGGAGAAGTCAGCAGGAGCGTGGCAGCCAGACGTGCCTTAGGCAGGCTGTCGCGGAGCTGGGTGATGATGCGGTTGTGGTCTTGAAGGGCAAGGAAGATGCCGTACTGCCCCTTGGGATAGAGGGATTGCACCTGTGCTTGTTTGGTCTTCAGGGGCGTCGGGTCGCCTTGATCCAGGCTGGTCACGACTGCAGTCGCCCAGTCGAACTCGAAGCACATGTCTACCTCATCGTGGTAGTAAGCCAAGCGCTCAGAGATGGGGCCGGTCACTTCGCCGATGGCAAAGGCGTTGGGCTGCACGCCCTTGTAAAACTGGTAAAAGCGCTTGAGCCATTGGTGCGTGGAAGGAGTGCTCTCTTGATTCGCTCCCTCTTCGATGAGGTGGCGAATGGCATCGAGGCGAAAGCCGTCCACGCCCATGTCCTGCAGCCAGAAGCGGATGACGTCCAGCATTTGTTGGGTTACTGCCTCATTGCGCAGGTTGAGGTCAGGCAAGGAACGCCCGAAAAAGGCATAATAGTACCCGCCATCATGTTGAAACCAAACGCGGCGCTGATCGGGACCGCGCCAGCCGGGGTCTGTGTCCGACCAGATGTACCAATCGCGGTATGGGGAGTCGCGGCTGCTGGCGGATTCGCGGAACCAGGGATGCTGGTCGGCTGTGTGGTTGAGCGCCATGTCAACAATGACATAGATGCCCCGGCGGTGTGCTTCGCTGACCAGTTGGCGGAAGGTCTCATTGTCGCCATAATGCGGTTCGATGGTGTAATAGTCGCTGGCGGCATAGCCATGGTACGCGGGTGATCGGTACACCGGCATGAGCCACAGGGCGTTAATGCCCAGATCAGAGTTGGTATCTGGGTTGCCATCGTTGAGATAATCAAGCTTCTCCATCAAGCCTTTCAAGTCACCGTTGCCATCCCCATCGCTGTCGTAGAAGCTGCGCACCAAGATGACATAAAAGACGCAATTGTTCCACCAGCCGGGTTTCAGCCCGCCCGGGATGGGTTGCGGCGGCGTGATAGCAGGAGTTAGTGTGGGTTGTACCGTGGTGGCGGAAGGCAAGGCAACAGTGGGCGGGGTGGGTGCGGGGGTGGTTTTGGCGCAATGGGTCAAGAACAGCAAAACAAGAATAAGTAGGGGCAAGGCATTCCTAGTCAGGCGGTTTATTCGCAAGTGCATTCCATACGAAGCGTGTTTGTAGTCAGAGGGGGATGTTTGTGGGAATGCCTTGCCCCTACATGGGCGGTTTATTCGCAAGTGCATTCCATACGAAGCGTGTTTGTAGTCAGAGGGGGA
>JBMFPM010000289.1:0-1278 GCA_049969135.1 Anaerolineae bacterium | reverse complement strand
TGTTTGTGGGAATGCCTTGCCCCTACGTATGCGGATGGGATCCGATAGATGTTTGCGCATGGACATAGGCGATCCTCCACCATAATTTTGTGCCTATGTTTTTGCCAACAGACGCTCATAGACGGTGAGGGTTTCCTCCGCTGCGCGCTGCCAGGAGAAGCGTGCCGCCTGCGCCAGCCCCTTTTTGCGCATCTCGGCACGGAGGTCGGCATCTTCGAGAACTGCACCAATGGCTGCGACCATGTCGAAAGTGTCCTGGGGGTCAAAATAGCGTGCCGCGTCTCCTCCCAATTCAGGCATGCTGGAAGTATTGCTGCACACCACGGGGGTGCCACAAGCCATAGCTTCCAAGATGGGCAAGCCAAAACCCTCGTAGAGGGAAGCCAAGACATACGCCTCCGCCCCGCTGATCACAGCAGGTAGATCTTCGTCGGGCACATAACCGGAGAGAAGCACTGCTTTGGGGTCATCCAGCTTTTCCAGCATCTGGAAGAAATCCTGATACAGCCAGCCGGCACTGCCCACGATAACTAGAGCCAGCTTGGGGTCTTTCTGGCGGAGCAGGCGCAGTGCACCCACCAGGCGGATCAGGTTTTTACGCGGTTCGATAGTGCCCAGGGCGAGGAGGTAGCGTTCAGGCAAGCCATAGCGTGCCTTGACCTCTGCTATTTGCTCAGGTGTAGCGGGGCGGAAGATGGGCGCGGCTGCTTCGTAGACCACGGTGATCTTTTCCTCTGGCACCCCGTAGATGCGCATCAAGTCGCGCTTGCTTGACTCAGAGATAGTAATTAACGCGCTGGCGCGGCGCACAAAGAGGGGCATGGCGTTGTTCAGGAACCAGTAATTCAGGCGTTTGTGGTAGGCAGGAAAGAGGTGATAGACCAGGTCGTGGACTGTCAGGACGGAGGGGATGTCGTGCAAAGGCATAAGCAGATGTTCTGTGGCGTGGTAGAGTTCAGCGTCAGGGATTAGACGGTTGAATCCGATATGCGCCAGTTGGCCCAGCCAGACGGCCATGCGCCAGGGCTTGTAGCCGGCACGCACTGTGCGTACCGGCACGCCTGGGGGCAAATCGGGCAAGACAGAGGTAATTGCTGCCGGGCCGGCGCCATTGTAGAAGAAGCCGAAGCGGTAATTTTGGCCATAGTGGGTAAGAAGCGCATGGGCGAGACCTTGGGCATAGCGAGCCAGTCCCGCCCGCTGGTGTACGGCAGCGGAGATATCCAGATAGATAGCCATGTTCAGCGGACCTCTAGCATTGAGCTAGCCAAAGGGAAA
>JBMFPM010000288.1:0-3444 GCA_049969135.1 Anaerolineae bacterium | reverse complement strand
GGTTCGCCAATAACCCCCAATCGTCGTTGAATGGCATCTGGGTCAGCTTCAAGATCCTTCAGGCCGGGGATCTTGCTGAGCACCCAGTTGAGCGGAATAGCCACAGGCACGTATGCAGCGGAGAACCCGTGTGGGATGGACAGGCCAGGCATGCCAAAGAAGCTCTGGATACCTGGTGCCGTCCAGTCAGCTAGGAACAAGACAATAGCTGCGTTAACCGCTGCTGCGGCTAGTCCTAGTGGGAGATTGCCAGTTGCTGCAACGATCATTGCACCGGTGAAAGCGAAATGCCAGAAATTCCAGACATCAACGTTCAGCGTCTTGGTTGCATTGAGTGCTAACATGATGATATTGACAGCAATGGCAATAGGGATGATATACGTACCGACCGTTGAGGCGAACGCGATAGCTGCAGCGGAAGGCCACCCAACATCAACAACTGTCAAGCTAGCGCCTGTGCGCTCAACAATGGCTTGCGCTGCATTGCTGAGGTTGGTCCACATGAGGCCAATGACCAGATTAATACCAACGAATGCTACACCGATGGTCACACCAGAGCGAAAAGCCCGTCCAGGTTTAGCCCCGAGGACTAGCCCCAGAATAAAGATAATGATGGGCAACACCACTGTTGCGCCAAGGGCAGAAAGAATACTCTGCAAGCCAGCAAAAAACTGTGCCATTTGAAAACCTCCTTTTGAATGAATATTGGTCACAATATGATCCTAACCACAGTAACCCAGTATTCTTTGCTTGCTATCACCTCCTTTATGGCAGCTCATCCCTCTGGCGTGGAGCTCTCCAAATATGTAAAAGATAGGAGAAGTAACTACCGGCTTGCACACATGTGATAGATCATCACATTTGTTACAATTATATCATCATTCAAAGATTTTGTCAAATATCGTTTGCTATTATTGACAAAACAGTTGTTATATGCTAAAGTACAAAAGTGAAAATGATTCACAAACGTGAAAAAATGTAGCTTGGGGCATAGAAGACAGAAAACATACTCTCAGCGAGGATTTGCTGATGCAATATCTCGATGATAAGCGCACGAGTTTACTGATCCAAGTAGCCAGATTGTACTATGAACAAGGACTTACCCAGGAAGAAGTGGCCCAAATGGTCGGGCTCTCGCGTTCCAATGTTTCACGGCTGCTCACGGAGGCGCGCCAGCGAGGAATCGTCGAGATTCGTATTCACCAACCATTGCCCACGGTCGCCTATTTAGAGGCGGAACTGAAAAACAAGTTCCACCTGCAGAACGCTCATGTCGTGTGGAGTGGTGCACGCAATGCCGATATGATCTTGCAAGGCATAGGAGCCTTAGCAGCAGATCAACTGCGGCACCTCCTGTATGATAACATGATCCTGGGCATAGGTTGGGGTACAGCACTTTATGAAACTGTCAATGCATTCCGACCGATGCCGGTGGGTGGCGTGCGCGTTGTACAATTGATCGGTGGTGTTGGCGCTGTCAATCCACATATTGACGGTACCGAATTAGCCCGCCGGCTGGCAGAAGCTCTGGGCGGACAATTCCGCTACTTGCATGCGCCGCTCATCGTTGAAAGCGCTGCGTTGCGTGAGGCATTGATGCAAGAGCGTAATGTGCGTGAAGCCTTAGAGTTAGCCCGCCAAGCGGATTTGGCATTAGTGGGCATTGGCTCAGTGCATCCCAAAGTATCAAGTCTGATTCGAGCCGGATACCTTACCGAAAGCGAATTGCAGGATATTGCTAGATCGGGTGCCGTTGGCGATATCTGTTCACAGCATTTTGACATTCATGGTCGTATCTGTCCCCTGGAACTCCACCAGCGGATTGTGGGCATAGACCTGCCTTCGCTGCGCAAGGTAAAGTGCGTATTTGCTGTTGCAGGCTGGAAGGAAAAGGCACCGGCAATTTTAGGAGCGCTGCGGGGCGGCTTTGTGGATATCTTGGTCACAGACGATCAAGCAGCGCAAGAGGTACTTCGTCTGGCAGAGGTTACCTAGCCAGTATATTCTGTATAGAAAGTTACGAATTATGGAGCGAACACAACCATTATCCAAAGAAAAACTCATCGACATGCTGAGCAAGATGCATCTGATCCGCGCTTTTGAGGAAAAAGCGGACCAATTGTTCGCATTGGGCAAAGTGCATGGCACGATGCACCTTTCTATTGGCATGGAAGCTACTGCAGTGGGAGCCGTATCTACGCTGCGGCCTGATGATTATATTACGAGCACTCACCGGGGACATGGACACTGCATTGCCAAAGGCGGGGACGTCAAGTTGATGATGGCGGAATTCCTGGGCAAGGAAACGGGCTACTGTCGTGGCCGGGGCGGCTCCATGCACATCGCTGACGTGGAGTCGGGCAATCTGGGAGCTACCGGAGTAGTGGGTGGTGGAATTCCCACCGCCGTGGGTGCCGCTTTGAGTGTCAAGCTGCGCAATACAGGTCAGGTGGTGCTCTGTTTCTTTGGCGATGGTGCCGCAAATATGGGCATCTTTCACGAGTCGCTGAACTTGGCGGCGATCTGGAAACTGCCAGTAGTTTTTGTCTGTGAGAACAACCAATACGCTATGTCTATGCCAGTGAGCCGTGCCTTTCCTATCGAGAATATCGCGGACAGAGCCGCTGCCTATGCCATGCCCGGCAAGGTCGTGGACGGCAATGATGTTCTTGCGGTTTATGCCGCTACGGCTGAGGCGGTGGACAGGGCTCGCGCTGGTGAGGGGCCATCGCTTATTGAGTGCAAAACCTACCGCTGGAAGGGACACTCTAAAAGCGATCAGGAACGCTACCGCACTCGTGAGGAGGTTGCCGCTTGGAAGAAAAAGGATCCCATTGCCCGCCTTGAAGGCTACTTGCTGCAACAAGGCTTGCTGACCGAAGAACAACGCCAAACCATTGCCAAGGAAGCGCAAAAGCGCATTGAAGAGGCAGTGGCATTTGCAGAGGCAAGCCCGGAACCACGGGTGGAAGAAATCATGGAGGGAGTGTACGCCTAATGCGCGAAATTACCTACGCTGAAGCGATACGCGAAGCACTACGCCAGGAAATGCAACGGGACCCTAATGTCTTCCTCATGGGCGAAGACATCGGTGTCTATGGTGGTGCGTTTGGTGTGACTCTTGGTTTGTTGGAAGAGTTTGGGCCTGAACGTGTTCGTGACACGCCGATCTCTGAAGGCGTCATTGCAGGAGCTGCCGCTGGTGCCGCCTTGACGGGCATGCGCCCGGTCGCAGAAATCATGTTTATGGATTTTACTACCCTGGCTATGGAGCAGTTGGTCAATCAAGCAGCCAAGACACGCTACATGTTTGGCGGCAAAGCCAAAGTGCCGATGGTCCTGCGCACGCCGGCAGGATCGGGTACCGGCGCTGCGGCACAGCACTCTCAGAGCTTGGAAGCTTGGTTTGTACACGTTCCTGGGCTCAAAGTGGTGATGCCCAGC
>JBMFPM010000287.1:0-3453 GCA_049969135.1 Anaerolineae bacterium | reverse complement strand
CGTGGTGAATGCACGAGGCACTTTGAGCACACATCCTTTACCAGGAGGTTTTCACTTCCAACGCGCACTGTTGGAGGACGAAGGAATTCATTTTGACTGCGAGGGACGGATTGATCTCCGCATTTATAGATGGAGCGAGTTGTAGAATATGAAGCCAACAGCCAAAGACAACATACACAGTGAACTACGGAAACTTCCAAGCGTAGATAGGCTTCTCAAGCAATCTGCGATGCAGGCATTGCTGCAGGAGCATAGCCATGACTTGGTGGTAACCGCTATCCAAGAAGTGCTCGCCGATGCACGTCAGGCTATCCTGGATGGTGAAACCTGCCCTGACACAGCAGAACTGTGCGCCAGAATAGCCACGTACTTATCCGATATGCTGCGTCCCAGCCTGTATCCAGTGATCAATGCCACCGGCGTGATCATCCACACCAATCTGGGGCGTGCCCCACTCAGCCAGGCGGCCCAGGATGCAATGCGTGAAACGAGCGCATACAGCAACTTGGAATACGATTTGCCTGCCGGGGAACGTGGTTCGCGCTATGTGCATGCCGAAAACCTGCTACGCCGCTTGACCGGGGCAGAAGCCGGCCTGGTGGTGAACAATGACGCCGCTGCGGTTCTCCTCATCCTAACCGCCTTAGCCAAAGGACGCGAAGTCATTATTTCTCGAGGGCAACTTGTGGAAATCGGTGGCGGGTTTCGTATCCCAGAAGTGATGGCGCAAAGTGGTGCCCACTTAGTCGAAGTAGGTACGACGAACCGTACCTACTTGCGTGATTATGAGGCAGCCATTACTGAGAACACAGCCATGTTGCTGCACGTCCATAGCAGCAACTTTCGTATTCTAGGATTTGTCCACGAAACGCCACTGGCAGACATGGTGAACCTAGCTCATGCCCATGGCTTGCTAGCTGTTGAGGACTTGGGCAGCGGTGCCCTCCTGGATACGGCACAATTTGGCCTCAGCCATGAACCCACTGTCCAAGAGAGCCTAGCCACTGGCGTTGATCTCGTTTGCTTCAGTGGTGATAAACTCCTGGGTGGCCCCCAAGCGGGCATCATCATTGGAAAGAAAAGCCTTATTGACACACTCAAACGCCACCCTCTGACCAGAGCTTTGCGGGTTAGCAAGAGTGTCATCGCTGGATTGCAAGCCACTTTGATCCATTACCTGAAGGGAGAGGCCATCCACCAGGTTCCTGTTTGGCAAATGATAGCTATGGATGTGGAGCATATCCAGTCGCGCGCTCTAGCGCTGGCTACTTGGTTGCGCGAGAAAGGTGTATCGGTGGATGTAACCAACGGATGGTCTACCGTTGGAGGGGGTTCGCTGCCTGGCGAGACACTGCCGACTCATCTAGTAACTATCCATGTGGCTGCCCCCCAGGAACTGGCAAAGCGACTGCGTCTGGGATTCCCTTCTGTGCTAGGACGCATTGAAAAGGACAGTTTCGTGCTCGACTTACGCACGGTATTGCCGCATGAAGAAGCAGCCTTGCGCAAGGCGCTGGAAACAGCACTCTAATCTCTCAAAATGGTATGCCACGTTTTGCCAGCAGGTATTGGACTGCTTTGCTCTGCAGGATAGCCACGGGTCCGACGAAGAGAATTGCCAAGCCAATGCGAGTTACATATAACCCCATAAGATACAGAAATGTAAACAACATAAGCCCTATAGTGAACGGCATCTCTGATACAGCCAACAGGAACGCTTTCCTGATAGATGAGAGTGTTGAAAATCTTGTCACCCTGAGCGGAGCGAAGGGTCTCGCGTAACTTGAGCCGTACCTTCCTAAAGTATTGCGAGATGCTTCACTTCGTTCAGCATGACACTGGGAGGACTTTTTCAACACCCTCTGATAGATGCCCACAGCGCCCCATTTTCGCGGACAAAAAACACAAAGACATAAGTTTGCGTGAGCAACAGGAAGGAAAACATGGCCATGGGTATACTGGCTAAGAGCCTTGTCTGCGACTGCCCCACCGCTAAGAAGAAGACCGTGTCATAGACGAGCACGAGGATGACCAAAATATAAGGCAGTACAATTAGCCAACTCTTCCAGAAGTACTGCCTCAGCCCCTGGACAAAATCTTTGAACAAGGCTTCGTCCTGCAACAAGGCTTGGCGGGCAAAGTAGTAAATCGCCACGGTTGCTCCAGGCCCGGTGATGACAGGCAGTTGCAAGAGCAGCCAAGCAATCGTTGCCAAAGTGATGTCGAATAGGTTGGCCATGATGAATAGAAACGTTTCGCGTACAAAGTAGAACATAGAAAGCTTGCCTCTCAACTTGTTTTATCAACCATTATAAAGCAGTACAATATAAGCAGAAAAACATGCGTGTATATCTTACTTCCTTGGGATGCAAACTGAATCAGAGCGAGATCGAAAGCTGGGCACGACGCTTAGCCAGTGCTGGCCATGCTATCCTGAAAAGCCCAGAGGGTGCTGATTTGTGCATTATCAATACCTGCACCGTTACCCATATCGCTGCACGCAAGTCGCGCCAGTTGATTCGACGTTGCCATAGAGCCAATCCCCAAGCCCACATCATCGTTACAGGTTGTGACGCAGAAATGAACCCCAACGCACTACAGGAACTGCCCGGTGTTAAACTCGTGCTGGGTACAGAGGCTAAAGAACGGCTTGTGGAAAACATCGCGGAGCAATTTGGCCTATCACTGCAGGGCAAGGCGGCAGTTCTCCAGTGCCAATCCTTTGGGCACACCCGTGCCTTTATAAAAATCCAGGACGGCTGTAACAATGCCTGTACCTATTGCATCGTACGCATTGCCCGGGGGAGACAACGAAGCCGACCAATCGCAGACATCCTGGAAGAAATTGCCACTAGAGAACAAGAAGGTTATCAAGAAATGGTTCTCACGGGCGTGCATATTGGTGCCTATGGCCATGAACGAGGAGAAACGCTTACGGACTTGATACACGCCATATTGGCCAACACTCGTTTTCCCCGCTTGAGGCTCTCCTCCATCGAACCGTGGGACCTGACACCTGACTTGTTGCATCTTTGGGAAAACCCACGCCTGTGCCGTCATTTGCACCTTCCGCTGCAAAGCGGATGTGATGCTACGCTGAAACGCATGAACCGCCGTTACACTACTGCTCAGTACCGTGATTTGCTTGCCTATGCGCGCAAGAGGATACCTGATTTAGCTGTGACAACGGATATCATCGTTGGCTTCCCCGGAGAAGATGAGCAAGAGTTCGCGACCAGTGTCACTTTCGTGGCGGCGATGGGCTTTGCGCGCATCCATGTCTTCCCTTTTTCGTCGCGACCGGGCACGGCAGCAGCTTCCATGCCTGGCCAAGTCACCCCATGGGTCAAGAAGAAGCGTACAGATCTTATGCTCAGTATAGCGAGGTATAGCGCTGAGGCCTTTCAGCGCCGTTTCATTGGTAGGATGATGGACGTCCTTTGGGAAAGTGCC
>JBMFPM010000286.1:0-3482 GCA_049969135.1 Anaerolineae bacterium | reverse complement strand
TGACAACATGGAGCGATTAGGCGAGATACGGTGCCCTACTCTGGTCATCTGTGGCACTGAGGACAAACTCACACCACCCAAGTATGCAACATTCCTCGCGGAGCGCATTGCTGGCGCCGAACTGGCGCTGATTGAAGGGGCTGGGCATATGGTGATGATGGAAAAGCCGGAGGATGTGGCTTTGGCGATTGCATCTGCTCTGGCAAAGTGGCGCAGTCCATAGCTTGCGGACTCACCATAACTGGACGCTGACGGCCAGCGCAGGCCATTTGTCATAGTAGGTTGCATGACGATGCCCTTTAATTTGTCGGAAGCGGTGGCTAAAGTTGAAGCGCTTCTCTTGCCATTGGATATGGAGACGACTGCTTATCCGGTGCTGATCCTCATGTCAGGACTGCCAGGTTCAGGCAAGTCCTATCTCAGCGAACGGCTTGCCAAGGAACTGCCAGCGATTGTCATTGAGTCCGATCGTGTGCGGAAGGCATTATTCCCGCAACCAACCTATACGGCACAGGAGAGCGCCTTGGTCCATCGCACGTGTCAAGAGCTAATGCGCCGTTTGCTGAGGAAGGGGGTGCGCGTCATTTTTGATGCCACCAATCTGGTCGAATTCCAGCGGGAGTTGCTGTACAGCTTGGCAGAACATTGTGGTGCTCATCTGCTGATTGTGCGCACGGTAGCCCCAGAGCCAGTTATTCGTGAGCGGTTGGAACAGCGCAAGGCAAAGGGTGATAGCATCTCCGATGCCGATTGGCGAGTCTATCGGCGTATGTCACAACGCGAACAGAAAATCCGCCGCACCCATCTGTGCGTTGACACGAGTCAGGATATTGAGGAAGCAGTGCGCAAGATCGTGAGGGCGGTTCGTCGTTGTCGTAGCCCAGTTGCATAGCGAGGGATATCACAACAGAAAGGAGCCTCGATGAGTCCAAAGGAATATCGTGCTCAAGGCCGCTATTTTGAGGAATTTGAGGTTGGCGATAGCATGGTCTCCCCTGGCCGTACGATAACCGAAGCCGACATCGTTGCCTTTTGCGGCCTCTCTGGTGATTTCAACGAACTGCACAGCAATGTGGAGTACGCCAAGGGATCGCTGTTTGGCAAGCCTGTAGCACATGGTTTGCTTGGCTTAGCTGTTGCTTCTGGCTTATCCGGCCGGCTGGGCTTCCTGGAGGGTACAGCCCAGGCATTTATGGGGCTGGAGTGGAAGTTCAAGCGCCCCATCTTTGCTGGGGATACGATCCACGTGCGTGCTACAGTGGCACAGAAGAAAGAGGTCAGATCACTGAAGGGTGGGGTCGTTGTCCTCGACGTTACAGTGCTCAACCAAAACAATGAAGTAGTACAAGAGGGCCGCTGGACAGTTTTGATGAAAAGCAGGGAATAGCACTTTTGTGCCTCCCTGCCTTTCAGGATGCCTCAAGGTATCCCATCAATCAGTGGACGATTTGCCTGGATCCTAGTGCGCCGCAGCGGCATCAAACACTCCGGTTGATGAAGGGGAGATACCGCTTGGTCTACGCTCCTCTTCTCCTTTGAGGGTGATGAATGCAGGCGTAAACTTTATTCTTGCTTGGGCGGATGCGGCCTTGATCAGGCCTGAGCTTGGCCGCTCTCCTTTTCCAGTTCCTCTAGGAGTTCTGTCTTTGTCTTGGCAGCAGCCTTTTTGCCCTCTTCGATGGCCTCTTCCGCTTTCTTGCGCGCTTCTTCGGAAAGTTCGACCATGCGCTCCTTCAACTCGATACCCCTCTGTCGGAGTTGGGCACGAGTCTCTTCACCGGGCTGGGGAGCCATCAAAAGGGCAACAGCAGCCCCTACAGCAGCCCCCAGCAGACTGCCAATAATCACACCAGCTAGAAAATCTACTCCTCGGCTTTCGCTGCTCATATGCGTATTCCTCCTTTATGCTCATTATCGTCCCAGTCCACAAATTGCTACATGTTGTATGATTTGCCTGCAGAGGCTTATTCGCCTTCGTGTGATCGTTTGAGCGACAGTAGCACTTCTAATGCCCGGCGTACCCCGGCAGCAAACCCACCTATCTGCACCGCTGGCGAAACGATTGTTTCGCTGACCAATGAGGTAGTGCCTTTCACCGTGCCGATCGTCTCGCGCATGGAATCGAGCATGGGCTTTATCTCCTGCTCCAGCAGGCGGGTCAGGCTACGCACTTGCCAGAGCAGCACGGTTAGCACAATGCCAATAATAATGGACTCAAGCGCTAGGATAATAATCGCGATATCGCGTACAACAGCAAGCGTCACGTTCGGCTCCTATCTGGACGCAATTATATCACAACTTGATGCGCCTGGCAAGCGCCATGGAAAGCCAGCAAGCAAATGAGGCAGGCAATAGATGAAGCTCGCCAATCAGTATGTCGTGCCAGACAAAAGCGGACGCGATCGCCTGGCCAATGCCAAAACCGAGCAACGCCGCCAGCCAACAGATCAGGAATTGCCTCAATGAGCTACCCCAGAAAAAGTGGAAGACGGCAGCATAGAGCGTCGCAATGATAGCGGACAGTATGAGCAAAGGAGACATTGGCCTATCCCTCCGGTAGCCCAACAGAAGCGATGATCCCTCCCCCGAGCACGATTTCACCCTGGTAGAAAACGACTCCCTGACCAGGAGTGATGGCGGGTTGGGGCTGGTCAAAAACTACCCTGGCTTTCTGTTCGGGCATAGGAATGAGCAATGCGGGAGCCTCTTCCGCCTTGTAGCGGATTTTCGCCGTAACGGGAATGGGTTCTGGCGGGGGCTTGCCCGCTACAAAATGCACTTGCTCGGCTAACAATTCACGGCGAAACAATGCAGACTTTGGCCCCACGATCAAGGCATTGCGGACGCTGTCAATCTCTACAACATAGAGCGGATGAGCAGCAGCAATACCTAGTCCCTGGCGTTGGCCTATCGTGTAGAAGGCAATGCCACGGTGTTCACCAATCTGACGCCCCTGCAAATCCAAGATAGGCCCAGGGCGCACCGTTTGTGGTCTTTGCTGAGCAACAAAAGCACGGTAGTCCCCATCGGATACAAAGCAGGCGTCCTGGCTTTCCACTTTGTCCGCTGTGGGCAAGTTGTATTGGGTAGCCATGGCGCGTACTTGCTGTTTGGTATACTCACCTAATGGGAACAGGATGTGCGACAGCTCTGCTTGCCCCAGCATATAGAGCACGTAGGACTGGTCCTTATCCTTGTCAATGCCTCTAAGCAATTGGTACTCGCTGTCACGTTGTCGAATACGGGCATAATGGCCTGTCGCCAGGTACTCGGCGCCCAGCTCAAAGACTCGTTGGAGCAACGCCTTGAATTTGATCTGACGGTTACAGGCTAAACAAGGGTTGGGAGTACGGCCAATAGCGTACTGATCGCAGAAATAGTTGACTACTTCGGCTTTGAACTCCTCTTCGAAGTCGAGCAGGTAAAAGGGGATACCCAGCAATGCACAAACGCGTTGTGCATCGGCTACAGCAGTTGGGGAG
>JBMFPM010000285.1:0-3486 GCA_049969135.1 Anaerolineae bacterium | reverse complement strand
GTAGAGCCAGTGCGATAAGGAGTAGAACGATGAGCGCGTTATTTGCTTTTAGTCCCTTTTTGCAACTGACCAACAAGGCGTTCTCCTTCATGGCGTTATGGCAAGGTGGATTGCAACGGGTTTTTTCAGGTACTGAGAGAGCCCTGCCTCGCTTAATCGAGTGCTGCGTCAATCATCTCCCTTTGGCTAGGAGCAGATCCTTGCTTGTGTCATTTTACCCATTGTAGCCCGAGTCGGCGGAATGGTCAAGCTTTTCGACAACGATCCAAAAGTTCAAGCCGCCTGTCTCGATGCGCACACAAGCGTCGGGATATGGAAACAAGCGGGCAATTTGGGACGGAGTTAGGAAGTGGCTGTGCATCAAGGCTAATTTCTCAGCTAGCGCCACCAGCTTCACAGCAAAGGTGCGCACGTCTGGTTCCTCGATGATGATCCGTCCGCCAGGCTGCAGCACACGCCACAATTCCTGAGCGGTTTTGCGTTGATGAAACACATGATGCAGTGCATCTACCATGATGATGCGCGCAAAGGAGGAATCAGAGAATGGTAAGGCTTCACAGTAGGAACGGACAGGATACAGGCCTTTTTTCTTATGGGCTTCCTTTAGCATTGACAAAGAAAGATCCACCACTACCACTGCAGCAGCCATGCCTTGCAAAAACTGCGCGACGCGGCCGGTGCCACCCCCAGCATCCAATAACCGCCCCTCTGTTGGGGAGGCTGCCAAATCCACAAGCTTTTGCGGAGCTCGAGGCTTGATAAAAGCCTCATAGAAAGGCGCTAGGAAATCGAAATGGCTCAACAGGGGCATTGCTCTGCGAAACCCCAAGGGCAACTCAATAACCTAATACCCGTCCCCGGCGATGCATTAGCACGGATGGCACCAGAAACAAGACGCCACTCGCCAGGAGTACCGCGAGGTCAAGCCAGGGGTTGAGATAGCCACCGCCGAGCACGGCGCGGTTCATCAGGTCCTGGGTATAGGTCAATGGAGAGATATAAGCTAATGTGCGCGCTGCTGGAGCCAATTCTGGCAGGGGGACAAAAACACCGCTGATAAAGAGCAACAGCCAACGCAAGAGAGTGCTGGGCATCTGCACATCACCTGGATTGCGGGTTGGTATGGACCCAAAAATCAAGCCCAGAGCCGAGAAGGAAAAGGAACTCAAAACTATAACGCCCACAAGCAGCCCGAATTGTGCGATGTTCGCCCCGAAAGCTACCACGCCGACAAGTAGAGCAAATGCCGACACGCCGATGGCAAACAGCGCTCCTACCGCTGTCTTGGCCAAGAGCAACGTCAGGAGCGACATGGGTGCAGCCAGCAACCGGTCATAAGTGCCCACACGGCGTTCCACGGGAATGATAAACGGACCCATAGCGCCGGCAGTGAAAAAGGTGGTCAAGGCTAGCAAACGGGCTACACCTTGCGCCGCTGCCATCTCCCGCCGCACCGAAAAGGAAAAGAACATGAAGAATGGCATCAGGAAGCCAAACATGATGACCCCGGGGCGGAGATAGTGAACTTTCATGTCTTTCACTATGATAATCCATGCTTGGGCTAGTTCATCTTTCAGACGTTCCATCCACGGTGTTTTCATTTTCCACCTCCCATTTGTCTTTTCATTCTTTGTTGCCGAGAGCCCCCTTCTGGCGTCTCGGGATGCACTGTTCCCACTGGCTGTCCGGTGATCGCCAGGAACACATCCTCTAAACTGGGGCCTAGTGTACATAAACTGATCACGCGCAAGTGGTGGGAATGAGCATAATCCATGACCAATGGCAGCAATGTCGAAGGGTCTTCGGTGTACAATCGCCACTTGTCACCCATTTTGACTATAGTGGATACCCCATCCAATGCCGCCAGTGCATCCCCATGTGCATTTCCGTCTGGCTCTAATGCTACTTCTATTGATTGCACTCGTCGGAAAGCCTGTTTCAAGTGCTCTGGTGTGTCAATAGCCGCAATCCGCCCGTGATTGATAATGGCTACGCGGTTGCAGAGTTGATTAGCCTCCTCGATCTGGTGGGTGGTGAGGAAAATAGTCGTTCCCTCAGCGTTCAATTGGCGGATCAAGTTGCGGATGGCATGGCTGCTCTGGGGATCCAAGCCCGGCGTCGGCTCATCAAGGAAAAGCAGTGCTGGTTTATGGATGATGGCCATGGCAATGCTCAGACGACGGCGCATCCCTTTAGAAAAGTTTTCGGCTTTGACATCGCGCTTTTCCCAGAGGCCAAAGTCTTCCAAGAGCTTTCGAGCTCGTGGGGAGCGCTCTGCTCTTGGCACACGGTACAGCCAAGCGGTAAACATGAGGTTGTCCCACGCAGTTAGTTCGGTGTAGACATTGGACTCTTCCGGCACAAGACCCATTTGCCGCTTCACGAGATAGGCATCGCGCGCTAGGTCGTGGCCGTGGATGATGATGCGCCCCTCGGTTGGTTGCAAGAGGGTGGTCAACATGCGCTGCGTGGTGGTCTTGCCCGCGCCATTGGGCCCAAGGAATCCAAAAATCTCTCCTTGTTCGACTGTAAAGTGGATGTGATCTACAGCTAGCAGATTGCCATAGTATTTGGTCAAGTTATTGACCTCGATGGCAGGATTCATTTATCCTCCTTTTGCTGGGTATTGTTTTCTCTCTAACATGGATAGCACGGCGGGCTTGCCCATAGCCAGCCGAAAGTGTTCTACAGCGAAAAATAGACGCTGTTTCTCTTCAGCCATGCTCAGGATGGGGGATGACCTTATCTGCGATTGATGGCAGCGGATGGCAGCCATTTTTGCCTCCCAAGCGGCTGAAACATCAATGGTTATTGTTGCTTGCTCATCGGGCACGGTATGTAAATGGCTCATTCCCAGTGCCTGTGCTAAGGAATAAGGCATGACCATATGGTACAAAGCAGTTACAGCATGTGGCGCCAGTTCCCTATTCCATTGCTCTGGATAGGCGGTAGAGTCGGCCGCCCGCAGGAAAGCCTCGGCTGTCCAACGGCTAATTGCCTTGTGATCAGGATGCCCAGAGATGCCGTCAGGTGGCCAGGTAAGCAATGCCTGAGGTCGAAGCTCCCGCACGATCGCCACGATCTGCGCGACGGCTGTCTCACGATTCGCCTCCGAGAGCGTCCCATCCTGGTAGCCCAGGAACTGTGGTGGATGGATTCCCAGGGCGCGGCAGGCGCACTCCAACTCAGACTGGCGGATGCGACCTGCCTGTTGGGGCGCCAGGTCAGGGATGCCGGCCTCGCCCTTGGTGGCACACAGTAAGTGTACCTGTGCACCTTGCTGGGCGAGCAAAGCCAAAGTGCCCCCACAGCGGAACGTCTCGTCATCGGGATGGGCGAAAACAGCGAGCAGCACGGGCGGCCGACACGACAGATGTCCTTCAGCCCGCATGATGAAAGCGTCCAATTTACACGGCTGCTTTCAGTTCAGCGATGCGCTCTTCCACCGCTTTGGCTTCTGCCTGCAGTTCTTTCAGGTACTCCTCG
>JBMFPM010000284.1:0-3490 GCA_049969135.1 Anaerolineae bacterium | reverse complement strand
GTCGGATTCCAGGCTGCCCTTATAGGCCTTTACATAGAAGCAGTACTCAGTGTTAGAGCTTAAGCCAGTGACTTGGTAAGATGTGGAAGTCGTAGAGCCAACATAGTTGCCGTTGCTGTAGTAGACCTTATAGCCGTCTTTCTCCCCGCCTGGGTCGTTCCAGGAGAGGTTAATTTGCGAACTGGATACTGCCGTAGCGGTCAAGCCAGTGGGCGTAGCCGGCACAACACTGAAGCTGCACGTGTTGCTCCAATCTGTATCTGCGCCCCCGCTGCTTTTGCCCCTGACCTGCCAGTTGTAATTTCCACACCAAAGGCCAATAGACCACGAGGTGCCAGGGACCCAGGGAGAGTACTGCTCTCCGGAGTATGGCCCGCCCCAATACTTTACCTGGTATTGGCTGCAGTTGCCGCTCCAGGAAAAGTTCACGTTGCTGGTTTGCGGAATCCTGGCACCGCCGCAGGGGCTTGATGGGGAGGGTATGTTGCAGGTAACTGGCCTGCATGGGCTATCATCCGTTGACCAGTCCACATATAGGCGAGCATTTCCACCATCCTCACGGAAATTTACCTGCAACTGGTGACTACCGGATAGGTAACGAGCGGGGCAAGCATAGTTATTCCCTGCACTACCTACATCCATAATGTTGGAACCATCGAGGAATATTTTGACGCCATCGTCGTGGTCGGAGTGGAAAACATAGCTCGCTCCCGAGAAGTTCAAGGTCCCTCTGCAACGCGCTGACCAGTTATCTGCGGGGATACCCGGCGGTGCGCCTCCGCCCCAGTCTTTGTGGATAAAGCCCTCGATGTCTTCAGTATAGTTTGGGGAGCGAGAGCAGTTGGGATCCCACCAGCAGTCCTGGTTGTTGAAGTACTCACAGTGCCACCTGCCAGTGGTTGGTGGAGGTTGTGAGATTCGGAATCGCCGCACAGGGGCCCATGGCCCCGGATTGTACGGCGTACATGGTTTGCATGCGCGTACGGACCAATAGAGATCAGTGTTCTCTGGCACGTTGCTACACGGACCGCTGCCATTGAAAGTGCAAGTATACTCGGTAGATCCCGCTCCCGTATCGAGGTAGGTAGTTCCACCTAAGTCCATATCTGGCACATTTTTCACTCTCAACGTGTAGCCGTCGGGAGAACAATTCGATGGTGCACTCCAGCGGAAAGTAATTCTACGGCTGCTCAGGGTTGCACCAGCGGCCGGTTCAATCAGGGTGGGAGCGGAGCAGGGGCCGCCTTGAGAGTTGACAAAATCTGTTGGATTAGTGTAACCATAATAGTCAGGCTGTTCCGGATAGGTATAGCCGACACCTGGAGGAAACACGCCGGGTGAATAGCAGGGTTGACTCATGTCACCACGGTAGCGCATTTCCTAATGCAGATGCGAGTTGCTGCCCTGATCCAGGACCGTGCCTATTAAGCTCCCTTTGCTTATCTCCTGGCTTTGCTGCACCGCCACCGTTGATAAGTGACCGTACATGGAGTAGATTTCAGTCCCTGATGGCAATACGTGTCTCACAATAACAACTCGACCAGGGTAGTTGCTGTAATTGGAATTGTAGTACCACACTGAGCCGTTAGCAACGGCATAGACCGGAGTGCCAGCTGGTTGGCCTGAATCTTGAGCGGCGTGAAAGAGGTTTGCCTTGTCTGTCCGGAAACAGTCGGACCACTGGCCTCTCCAAAACTCCGGATGGGCGTTGTAGTCAAACGTTACGTGGAAGTTGCTGAGCGGAAACTGGAACGAGTCTGCAATCGGTACTATTCGAGCAGTGGCAACAGGTTGCGGAGGCTCAAAAGTAACTTTAGCATTCCCCTTGCGGAAAGTCGCGAGAGCTATCCGGTACGCTCTCATGCCACGTACATGGATGAGAGAAGTAAGCGTGGCTTGGTCTTCTGGATTGTCTCCTATTTCTTGTAGTTCTATTGAATAGACATATCCTCCATGGGTAAAATAAGTTATTGGTAGGCCTGTGCTTGAAGAAGTAAGCTCAAGTGCTGGCAGCCCATCAATTGCCAAAATAGCGTTCACACGGATAGAATCAGATGTTGGTAATCGATATCTTACAGCAAGAGACTCCAATTCCTGGGGTGCACAACAGCTAGGCGCATCAGATGGTCGGACCGTGACGACGACAGCCTGATAGACTCGAGCAGGTGAAACAAACCTAACCTCCCAAATGAGAGCATGGGCATCAACTAGAGTTCCACCCTCTGTTTCCCATTCGGTAGGGAATTTTAGTGAAAAACCAAACTTGGGATCGATATATGATTGCCACGCTTCTGAGTCTGGATATTCTCCCGCACGGGGTGCCCCTGACCGTCCCAATGCATCGCCGTGCATGAGCTCGTTCGCGCTGACCGTGATACTTGTAATGTATAACAGCAACACGGTCATCACAACTGCGAGCAAAGCATGGAGCCGATTAGCTTTCATGATTCCTCCCTTACTACTCTGGAGAACAAAGCTATGCCTCGCTTGAACCGACCTGCTCCTGCTAAGATTCGGGGGAACTTCTAACAAAACGCCAGCCACGGCTCGCTTTCGCGTCATGGCTGGCGTCAAGGTGAGGTGTGATGCAGTTGCGATATGAGACGCCACCGGGAACGTCCGCGCGCCGGAGGCGAAGGTTCATCCCTACTTTGCTTCTAATCGCTCAGCTAACCATATATTGACCAATGTCTCAGGTAGAATGCCGCGTGCGCAGGCCTCGGCTGCGATCTGTGCGTACACATCTGGGTCAAGTGTTACCCGCCGCCTGCGTCTAGCCCGGACCTCGAATTGGACTTCGCGAGTCAGGTCCCAATAGTCGGCCAGACTATGGGTGTCCCAGAACTCGGCAATCTCTTCAAGCGTGCGTGCTTTTGAAATGCTGGTTAGCAGTGGTTGATCTTTCATGTGCATCAACGGATCTCGTTCCAGTTTCGATGAAGACGTAACCCGGACCGTACTGCTATGCTTCGCTTTTGCACCCGGGCTGGCGTCGGGACGTGTGATGAGGCTGCAATGTACGGCGTCGCCACGGACGGATTGACGCGTCGTTGGCATGGGCTTAATATTTATTGTTTATATTTTATCTCATGGGCTTTAATTTGTCAAACAAACGCAAAGCAAACAGAAGTTATGTTAAAATCGCGTAAAGATTTTCCGTTTAGTACCTTGGGATATAATTCTTGACTAGGCTCTTCTACACTAAACTTTTTCCTCTGGTGCAACAATGGGTGGTTCCATATCGGCAGAGCAACAAGCTCTTACTCAATAAACCTCATCATGGATATCCATAGTCATTGGGAGTGATTGTCCGATTGGTCCAATTGCACGGCCAATTCCCGGTGCAAGCGAGCCAATTTCTCTTCGGGAGGAGTTGGAGCGCGTCCACTAAGTCATCAGGGCCTCTGAAACCATACTGTGCTCCCGAGTTGAAGGGGGCGCACGAAAAAGGGAAATCGATTCCCGCCTGCCAGAGACGTGTGCGGGCGCG
>JBMFPM010000283.1:0-3492 GCA_049969135.1 Anaerolineae bacterium | reverse complement strand
AAATAAAACAGCGTCTCAAAAGCAAACGTATACAGAGCCTGATCGTTAGCACCCAAGCCAAAAAACCTAAACCCCAGGTACAACAAACCAAACGCTTCCACTACCGTAAGTGAACCCAGTATTACCGCAGCCTTCACAAGACCAGTGACATTCCAAACCGCTGGCTCTTCCGAGCCCCTTACGTTATCCGTTGAAAGGGAAATTTTGACAAAATCAGTCATGAACATCATGAGCATCATAGCAAAAGCCGAGACGACAAACTTGCCAGTGAACAAAAAGGCAAGCACAACAAACGCCGATTTCAAAATAGTACGGCTGATCTTGTTGATAATCCAGGTAGCTATCCTTTGATAGATCACCCTCCCCTGCTTGACCAGATCCACAATGCTTGCCAGGCTATCATCGGTCAGCACCACACTGGCTGCCCCTTTAGCCACGTCTGTGGCGTTGCTTACTGCAATACCAACTTCTGCTTGGCGCAATGCCGGCGCATCGTTGACCCCATCACCCGTCATTCCAACTAGGTGCCCTTTGGCTTGTAGCAGCTTCACTACCGTATACTTGTCCTCTGGGTATATCTCTGCAAAACCATCACTGTGCTCAGCAATCTCCGCTGCACTAGCCACATCCAGGTTCGCCAACCTTGTCAGGTCTGCGGCACGGCTGATATCCTGCCCAAGTCCTACGATGCTGGCGATTTCCTTGGCAATAGACAAAGCATCTCCAGTCAGCATTTTCACAGATACGCCAAGCTGCTTGAGTTCCTCGATCAACTTTGCGGCATCTGGTCGGACCACGTCACTCAGCGTGATTAGACCTACAAGCCTTGGTGGACTCTGACCCTCAGCTGTAGCTACTGCTAGGGTGCGATATCCCTTTTGCGCTAGCTCATCAGCACGTCTTTCCACGTCTCTCATTACCTCAGGATCGAGGCCGCAGGCCTGAGCAATGGCATTTACGGCTCCTTTCATGACTAGGAGATCGCGCCCATCTACCTCCACAAGCGCTTCGGTCCTGCGAGTACTAGGATCAAAGGGTTTGAAACTTTTCTGCACAAAGTTGTCCGCTGGCTGTGTCTGCCTAGCTGCAGCGATGAAAGCCATATCTATAGGATCGTGGTTGGCTTCTTGAGAAGCCATTGCACCATATCGAATCACTTCTTGTCCACTGAACCCATTCAAAGGTATAACGTCTACAAGAGCCAGCCGATTCATCGTTATTGTGCCAGTCTTATCCACGCAAAGGACATCCATGCTTGCTGCATCATCCAGAGCGCTCAAGCGCGTTACTAAAATGCCTTTCTTGGCCAATTGCATTGAGCCAATAGCCAGGCTGAAGGTAAACATCACCGGCAAAGCGACCGGAACTGCCCCTAGTAACAACACCAACATCAGGGGCAGCATGTCCAATAGCGGCATGCCCCTTAACAAAGAAAAAACAAAGGCTATCGCCAAAAGCACGCCAACTACAACGAACAGCCATCGGACAACCTGTGAAATCACTTCCTCAATATGCAACTTGGGGCGGGCGATTTGCACTAACTCAGTCGTTCGGCCATAATAAGTTTTGACACCGGTCAATACGACAATCGCCGTGGCTTCACCACGCCTCACAATCGAGCCTGAGTAGAGAGCATCACCAGACCTCTTGTCTATCTCCATGCTTTCGCCGGTCAGGGTTGACTGATCAACGCTGAGTTCTCCATCAATCACCCTGACATCCGCAGGAACAAAATCACCGGAGCGAAGCCGGATGATATCCCCGGGCACTAGCTCTCTAGCAGGCACCAATAACCATGCACCATCCCTCAGTACCCTCGAGTTAACTCGAAGCTTAGCCCGTAGGCTCTCAAGCACTCCAGAAGCCCTCTGTTCCTGAGCAAAACTCAAAATCGCATTGACAACTAGCAAAGCAGTAACAATGTAAAGGTCTGAATATTTGCGCAGGATCCAAGAAAGAAGAATGATCAGCTCCAGCATCCACGCAGAAAGCCCCCAAAACTTTTTTACGAAACCAAACAAAGGGTTCTTCTTCGTCTCAGGGACCTCATTGTAGCCATATTGCTTCAACCTGGACTCGACCTCAGCTTGCGCAAGGCCCATACTTGGGTCCGATTGCAATAGCCTGATAGCCTCATTTATTTCTACCCCTAGTAGATCCGTGTCACTCTTCGACGCCACTTTCATTCTCCATTAGCTGTGTGCGGAATGCCGCATCACTAATTACCGTTGCCCCATCCTTCTACTTCTTAGCTTGCTGAGCGCCTTCAAGCATAGGGATACGAATCCCGTGCTTCCGCGCCGCTTCAATAGCTTCAGGGTATCCGGCATCGGCATGGCGCACAATGGCCGTCCCTGGATCATAGGTGAGCACACGTTCCAAACGCCTGGCTGCTTCTGGCGTACCATCCGCCACGATCACTTGCCCGGCATGCAGGGAATAGCCAATGCCCACGCCGCCGCCGTGATGGAAGCTAACCCAGGTAGCACCACCTACAGCATTCAGCAAGGCATTGAGGACCGGCCAATCTGCTATCGCATCGGAACCATCGCGCATGCCCTCCGTCTCGCGCCTGGGACTTGCCACCGAGCCTCCATCGAGGTGATCTCTGCCAATAACAATGGGAGCGGAGATCTTGCCCTTTGCGATCAACTCGTTGATGAGCAAGCCAAACCTTGCCCTCTCACCGTAGCCCAACCAGCAAATGCGTGCCGGCAGCCCCTGGAATGCCACCCGCTCCTGCGCCATGCGAATCCAACGCACAAGATGCTCATCGTAGGCAAATTCTTTCATCACCACTTCATCGGTAACATAGATATCTTGCGGATCTCCCGATAGCGCCACCCAGCGGAAGGGCCCCTTGCCTTGACAGAACAGGGGACGGATGTAAGCAGGGACAAAACCGGGATAGGAAAAGGCATCTTTCACCCCAGCATCGTAAGCGCGCTGGCGCAGGTTATTGCCATAGTCAAAGACCACCGCTCCGCGCTTTTGCATTTCCAACATCGCCTCGACATGGCGTGCCATGGAATCCATGGCACGTCGTACATATTCCTTCGCATCCTTCCGGCGTAACTCCTCCGCCTCGGCAACAGAAAGGTTGGACGGCACATAGCTCAGTGGGTCGTGCGCCGGCGTCTGATCGGTTACGACATCCGGGGTTACACCTCGCGCAACCAGTTCTGGATAGATCTCCGCCGCGTTGCCGATAAGCCCTACCGAGAGCGGCTTTTTCTCCTTGAGCGCCTGCTCCACCAAGGTCATCGCTTCTTCCAGGTCATCCACGACGGTATCTACATAGCGCGTGTCCAGGCGGCGCTGAGCGCGGGCGCGGTCCACTTCCACGATCAAACCAACCCCTTCGTTCATGGTTATGGCTAGCGGCTGGGCTCCGCCCATGCCACCCAAGCCGGCGGTCAGTACGAACTTGCCGCGCAGGCTGCTCTGGAAGTGCTTTTCTGCTGCTGCCGCCAGAGTCTCATAGGTTCCTTG
>JBMFPM010000282.1:0-3497 GCA_049969135.1 Anaerolineae bacterium | reverse complement strand
GAAAGATGGGTTTTGCTGAAGCCCAGCGGGTGGAGTATCTGGAGGTGGTGGTGGATGAAGAGGCTGTGGCAGCAACAAGTGGGCCAAGCCCTGCTCAGCAATTATCGCCAGCGGATGCTCCCTCTGCGCCAGGCTGGTGGGATAAGATAGTGCGTCAGTTTAGGGATTGGATAACGAGTGCGACAGAAGCTGAAACTCGTGATGGCTCGTAAGGGAATAGGGTGAGTTTTCTATGGACACGGATGCACCCATACAAGGGCAGCTTTACCGCCGAGCATTTGCATTGGCGGCGCTCTTGCTGGTTGTTGTAGCGATCGCCGTGGGCAGGCTGGCTTACCTGCAATTCCATCGGCCTCCATGGGTTCGCCCGAATGACGAAACCCAGCCGATTATTTTGCCTGCTCACCGCGGGAACATTTATGACGCTCACGGGTATCTATTAGCTGTGGATGCGACAGTCTATGACATTGAGGCGATGCCGGATCAGATTACCGATACACGCAAGATCGCCAATGCCTTAGCACCTCTGCTGCAGGAGCCAGCGGAGGAACTGCACAGTTTGCTGCGTAGCAAGAAACCTCAGGTGCACCTGCAGCGCATTTTCAGGGAAGAGGTGGCGAAAAGCATTGAGCAGTTGAATATGGATGGTTTGCTGGTCATCCCTAAGCCAGGCCGTGTCTACCCGCACAAGGAGTTGGCAGCCTCAGTGCTGGGTTTTGTCAATGACGAGGGGCAAGCTAGCTATGGCGTAGAAGCGTACTACCACGCTTTCTTAGCTGGTAGAGAAGGATCGCGCATCATTGAACGGGATGCTATGGGCTGTCTGAGGTACAAAGTTCGGCCAGCGCATGATGGCATGGATTTATACCTGACTCTGGATAGAAACGCACAGGCGATTGTGGAAGAGGTCCTTGCGCAAGCTGTGGAGACGAACCAGGCGAAGAAGGGCATAGCGATTGTGATGAATCCTAAAACAGGTGCAATCCTGGCTATGGCAGTATATCCAACCTATGATCCCAACACTCGCGAAATCATGGATGAGAATGTCTATATGAACAGTGCCATCAGCGAACTGTATGAGCCTGGGTCTGTCTTCAAGATCGTTACCATCGTGTCGGCTCTGGATGCTGGTATCATCACACCGTCGAGTACCTACTACGACCAGGGGCGGATTATCGTGGGAGGGCGCGTAATCAGTAACGCAAATAACGTGGCATATGGCCAGACCACGATGACGGACTTGCTGGCACATTCGCTGAACGTAGGCGCGGCCCACGTCAGTATGAAGCTGGGCGCACGCAAGTTCTATGACTACGTGGAGCGGTTTGGCTTTGCCCAACTCACTGGTGTAGACCTGGCTTATGAACTACCAGGATGGGTGCGGCGGCCAGGAGATAGGGAATGGCACGAATCGGATTTGGGCACCAATTCCTTTGGACAGGGGCTTGCTGCAACTCCGCTGCAGATGCTCTGTGCGGTAGCGGCAGTGGCAAATCGAGGGGTCATGATGCGTCCGCATGTTGTGGCGCGCATTGTGGATGGTGATAGGGTGACAGAGATTCCGCCGCAAGTAGTGGGGCGTGTTGTCTCTGCTGAGGCGGCCGCACAGGTGACAGAAATGCTGGTATACGCTGTGGACAATGTCCTGACTCTCGCTGCCATCCCTGGTTACAGGGTGGCGGGAAAGAGCGGCACCTCACAGATTGCTACACCCAGCGGTGAATATGATCCAGAGGCAACGATCGCTTCTTTTGCGGGCTATGTGCCGGCGGACGATCCCGAGCTAGCGATCCTAGTGGTCTTGCACCGCCCACAGAAAGAGCACTGGGGCATTAGAGCGGCGGCGCCGGCTTTTCGAGAAATTGCCCAGCGGCTTCTTGCGTTGCTTGCAGTGCCGCCAGATGATGCGCGAGTGGGCATGCGGTAGGGCTTGAGGCATGGCACTGACGTTTGGAGACCTATGGAATGCATTGGGCAAAGGGCCTTGGCCCTGGAAAGATACGGCGGAGGTTGCTTTTCGTGATGTGGTCATTGATTCCCGTGCCTCCGTAGAAGGCAGTCTCTTTGTTGCTCTGCCTGGAGAGCATACGGATGGCCATTTGTATGTCGCCGATGCTTTCCGGCGTGGAGCACAGGCAGCCCTTGTGCATCGAGCAGTACAGGATTGCAGAACTCTGATTGATGTGGGGAAAGAGCTGGATGCCACATCACCGTTCTCGTTGCCGGTTTGTTTCCTGGTGCCGAATACATTGGCTAGCTTGCAGGCGCTAGCTGCTTACTGGCGCAGGAAGCATGCTCAATGTCGTGTAGTGGGTATCACAGGCAGTGTAGGGAAGACTTCGACAAAAGAATTGATTGCTGCCGTACTGCGGCAGCGTTTCTGCACTTTATCAAGTCCAGAGAATTACAACAATGAGGTAGGTCTGCCATTGTCTGTGCTGCGCCTGCATCCTGCAGTGGAGTGGCTGGTCCAGGAGATGGCCATGTACGATATAGGCGAGATCGCCCTTCTAGCCAGGATTGCTTTGCCCGAGGTGGGGGTGGTCACGAACGTTGGCCCTACACACTTGGAGCGCCTAGGTACCATCGAACGCATCGCACAGGCCAAGTCCGAACTGGTGCAGGCCCTGCCACCTGACGGGTTGGCGGTGCTGAATGGAGATGATGAACGCGTGCGCGCCATGGCTTCTTTAACCCCAGCCCAAAGGGTGCTCTATTATGGTCTGGAGCCGCACAATGACCTGTGGGCGGATGAAATCCAAACACGCGGTCTGGAAGGGCTTTGGCTGCGTTTTCACTTTGGAGAGCAATCGGTGGCGGCACATCTACCGCTTTTAGGAAGGCACAGTGTGCACAGCGCCTTGGCTGCTGCCGCTGTTGGCTTGAGCCAAGGGTTGAGTTGGGAGGAGATTATCGCTGGCTTGCAGGACAAATCGGCACAGGTGCGGTTGCTCGTTGTGCCGGGTATCCACGGCACAACAATCCTGGACGATACTTACAATGCCAGTCCGGCTTCCACACTGGCTGCGCTCAACCTCTTGGCGGAGATGGAGGGGCGCAAGGTTGCTGTGCTTGGTGGCATGTTGGAATTAGGCAGCTACGAGAAAGAGGGGCATAGCCTCGTCGGGCGGCGGGTGGCGGAAGTGGCTTCTCTGTTGGTTACGGTTGGGCAGTTGGGACGTTTGATCGCCGAAGAGGCTATCGCCACAGGCATGCCCCCTTCTGCCGTGTATGCCGTAGCGGATAACGAGGAGGCCGTGGAGGTTTTGCGGCAGATTCTGGTCGAGGGTGATTTCGTCTTGGTCAAAGGGTCGCGGGGATTCGCGATGGAAAACATCGTGGCGAAATTAGTGAGGAGTGATTGATGGCCCAGGCGCTTTTGTGGGGTGGGGTATCCTTTTTGCTTGCTGTGTTCAGCGGTGGGCCGTTTATTCGCCTGCTGCGTCGCTACCGTATAGGAAAGACCATTCGTATGGATGGGCCTGCTAGGCATCAGG
>JBMFPM010000281.1:0-3500 GCA_049969135.1 Anaerolineae bacterium | reverse complement strand
CCCAGCACAACAGGCACTGGGGCGGACATCGCTGCTTGCGTGAACTCGCGCACCACGGCATCCGTGATATGCTGTGGGCGGCGAAGGTCTGAATTATACCGGTCGCTAGCGGGAGGCCATACCCCCAAATGCGCGAATAGGACACGGCTGTCCAGAAAAACAGCTTGGCCGAGCTCAGCCAGCGTCGCAAAAAAGCATTGAGGTCCTACCTGCTGATAATAGTAGCCCAGTAGGGAACGGGCTTCACCGCGCGCTTGACGGCCGCTGGCACGCATACCGCGTTCCTCAGCAAATATGCGCACCCGGCAAGCCGTCTCGCGTTCCAGATATTCCCACACTGCAGCAGACACACGCCCGGCAACCAAGACCTCCGCATCGCGATCCACTAGTCGGTGCAGTGCCTGCTCGATGTGCGAAGTATCCCAGCGCAAGTTGTTCAGGAAAGCACGAGTATGCCTTCCCACACTAGGATGGGCTGTCAGAATCATCAAGTCGGTGGGCGTATCCACATCGAATTGTGTGGAGGCACGCTTAGCGAGGGACTCGTTGGGCAAGCCTCCTTTCTCGGCAAGCACCCATCCCAAATCATTGTCTATAGCCGGTGGCTCAATCCTTTTCAAGACATCCGCTGGGGCAAAAGCAGCAAAATCCGTGGAATAAAAGTTATTGGTAATAAGAACTGTATCCGCTGAGCGCAGGTGGTCCACAATAGCAACCATCTCGTCAGTTGAAAGCAGGGCACCGCTGCCACCACCCATGTAAAAAAGCCGCTCAATCCGGTACTTGGCTACCAGAGTCTGTAAACGCCGTCCAAAATGGAACGCGCTGCCGGGCGAATCCAGTTCTACCGTCACGCCTTTGGCTCTCGCCCACTCAGCCAAAGATGGCGCATTTGTGCTCAGCACAATTTGTGCAATGCCTGGTACTTCGCATGCACGCTCGATAATATCCTGCGTGATTGCCAGGCGGGCACCAGCCATAATCTGCTCAATCTCAGTCGCAGGATGGATGCCGGTCATGATCAATAGCACAGTTTCTTTCAAGCGCATCCTCCATAGCGGATTATAGCCTGCTAGCTAGCTTTCTGTCAAGGCAATTGGGCTTACTTGCCAATTGGTTAGAATCGGGGTACAATATAGAGGAGCAAGCTGATATTGTGATAAAGCTCCAAGGAGGTTATTGATTATGGAGATTGAGAAAGGAACATGGAGAGTTAAAGTAGGCCTGGCGCAGATGCTCAAAGGCGGGGTGATTATGGATGTTGTTACCCCTGAGCAAGCCAGGATAGCAGAAGATGCGGGTGCCTGTGCCGTGATGGCGCTGGAGCGGGTACCGGCTGATATTCGCGCACATGGCGGAGTGGCGCGCATGAGCGATCCTGAGCTTATCCTGCGCATCATGGACGCAGTTACCATTCCCGTCATGGCAAAGTGCCGTATTGGCCACTTTGTCGAAGCCCAAGTGCTTGAAGCTATAGGCGTGGATTACATAGACGAAAGCGAAGTGCTCACTCCTGCCGATGAAGAGCATCATATTGACAAGCACCAATTCAAAGTTCCTTTCGTCTGCGGTTGTCGAAACCTGGGCGAGGCGTTGCGACGCATCGCTGAAGGAGCAGCCATGATCCGCACGAAAGGAGAAGCGGGCACGGGGAATGTCGTGGAGGCAGTGCGCCACGCTAGGGCTGTTCTAGGTGCCATCCGCCGTCTACAGAGCATGGCTCCCGAGGAGTTGATGGCTGCTGCCAAAGAGATGGGCGCTCCCTACGAGCTCGTAGTAGAAGTCGCAAAGCTGGGACGTCTGCCAGTGGTCAATTTCGCCGCTGGTGGCATTGCTACCCCAGCAGATGCAGCGATGATGATGCAATTGGGTATGGATGGTGTCTTTGTCGGTTCGGGCATCTTCAAATCGGAGGACCCGGCACGCCGCGCCAAAGCGATCGTGCAGGCTGTTACACACTATAACGAGCCAAAGATCATTGCGGAAGTATCAAAAGGCCTGGGTGAACCCATGCGTGGCTTGGAACTCGCGGTCATCCCAGAAACTGAACGCCTAGCCATGCGAGGATGGTAACATGCCAAAATACGGGGTCTTAGCCTTGCAAGGGGACTTTATCGAGCATATACAGGTGCTGCGCAGTCTAGGCGTTGAGGCTAGAGAGGTGCGACTCCCAGAGCACTTGCAAGGCTTGGATGGTTTGATCATCCCGGGAGGCGAGAGCACTACGATCGGTAAACTGGCGGTAGCATACGATCTGGTCGAGCCCATACGCCATATGGCCAATGAAGGCATCCCCATATGGGGCACTTGCGCCGGGATGATCTTATTGGCCAAAGATGTTGGCCAAGCTCAGCCACTCATCGGGGTGATGGACATCACTGTCAAACGCAATGCCTTTGGCCGGCAGGTAGATAGCTTCGAAACGGACCTGCTGATTCCTGCTCTAGATGCAGTGAGCACAGCCGAAGAGCAGGGAAAACCATTTCGTGCTATCTTTATCCGCGCGCCCTATATCCAGAAAGTAGGGCACGGTGTGGCGGAACTGGCTCATCTAGATGACGGGACGGTGGTTGCTGCCAGACAAGGCAATTTATTGGCTACGGCTTTCCATCCTGAATTGACAGATGACACTAGGTTTCACCGTTACTTTTTACAAATGAAATCTTAGGGGTTGTACCCCAAGGGGATCGATGATTGCATCATTTGGATTGCGCCACATCGGGTTGGTGCGCCAATTGCAAAACGCCTGTACTATCGTTGATCTCAAAAGTGCGTTGTTGGATGAGCCGGTCACGCCCTTGCGTGCCGCTCTGCAGGGGTACTTCCTGAAATCGCGCCTGGGCATCTTCACCTATGTTCTGCAAGCCCAGGATCATGATACAGGCTTGCGCGGCTTTGCTCAGGCAAAGGGGCATCCATCTGGCTTGGCATGGAACCTGGTGTGCATGGCTCCTGCGTTGGACTGCCAGGCAATGCCTACGCTCTTGCAGCCCGAAGAAGCGGTTACTGTTTGGTATCGCTTGCTGCTGCACCTCTGCATTGCTGCAGGGGAGCATCGTATACAACGCCTGTTTGCCTGGGTACCTGCAGATAGCCCTGCTGAAGAGGTATTCCGTCAGGCGGGCTTTGCTGTGTACTGCCATGAACAACTGTTCTGGCATCCGACTGTGGGCGTGAGCTCAGGCAAACCAAGCACCCGCGTAAACCTGCTGCGCCCTGAGAATCAGTGTGATGTGCAGAAACTGTACCGTACGATCACGCCCCGATTGGTGCTCCAAGCAGAGGAGCTGAATAACCAATGCAGTGATCTCCTATTGTATCCATCATATCTCCTGGATTCGGAGCAGGGTTACGCACTGTATGGCCACTGTGGGGAGATGGAAGGTTATCTGCACATCACAGCCGGCCTACGCGGTGTTTGCCTGCGCTTGCTGATCCATCCTGAGGCAAGTGACTGTGCAGCAGAGCTGTTGGATCATGCGTTGGCAGTGCTTAGCCAT
>JBMFPM010000280.1:0-3506 GCA_049969135.1 Anaerolineae bacterium | reverse complement strand
GAAATCTCCAGAATCTAGTTTGATGACTTTTCATTCCGTCGTTGCGCAAATATTATTGGCGATTATAGCATATGTGTCAAAAGGGATCAAAGAAACCGAACCGCGTTATTGAGGAGGAGTATTGGCATCACGGACGGCGCACCAGCAAACCATCAATGTCTACTTGCGTGCCTTGGGGGCCAGAGGTCACTACCTCTACATGGTGTGGCCCATAGCACAAGCCGCAAGCTAGTGGGATATGCACACCGTATGCGCATGACTCGCTGCGCAGGTTGATTTCTTCCGGAGGATTGCCATCAATGCTGACCTGGCACCGGCCCCCTTGTGGGCTCTTGTGCACCACCAATTCCAGTTCCGTGCCAACAAAAGTGAACCGCAGCACATCACCCGATTCCTGGCTGCGATTGAATGCTCCAAGCAACGCTTGCTCATCTTTAACCCTTTTCCAATCCCCTTCCCATTCCAATGCCCAATGATCTTCCTGGTGATAGCCCATGTACACACGCGGTGGTTGGTTGGCGTACTCCTTCATCGCCTCATAGACTGGTAAAGGAGTAAAATCAGGCTCCACCATACGAAAATAGTAGAAAACCTGATCTATTTCCGTATCTGTAGCTCGTTTGAAGAACCAGTAGTTCAGCACACCCATCCAAGGCCATTCCTCTTGTGCGCGCTGGTAAGCCTGCACCGCGTAGCGTGCCTGCTGCTCCAAAGTTACACGACCATACAGAGGAAAGGCGGGGAAATCAGCCGGCACAGCATTCCAACCTACCTCTGTAGCCCACAAGGGTTTGTCCACATCGCCATTGCGCACCATAATATCACGGATTAACTGAGGACGCGAAAAGTTGGTCAGCTCTGGGCTGGTGCGGCGATCCGTTGGTCCAGTCCATAAGCCATAAGCCATTACCCCCATGATGTCAAAGTACCCTTTCACCCCCGCATCATACATCTGCTGGAGGTAAATTAGATCGTTCAGGTTCTTGGGGCCGGTTTCCAAGGTCTGTGCCAGGCCTGCACTGAGGATCACGCAATCTGGATCCGCCTCTTTCGCCCGACGGTAAGCGAGCTGCAGCAGCCTGACATAGCCTGCCGCATCCACTGGTTGTTCTCCCCACTCCGGATAAATGTTGGGTTCATTCCATATCTGGTAGTATCTTATCTTGCCCTTGTAGCGACTGACGAGGGTATACACAAAATTGCCAAAGTCTTCGAAATCATCCGGCGGAGCAAGGGTGCCTCTCGCATCGCCATCGGCACGCGACCAGGCGGGGGGATTGTCCAGGCGGGCAATAATTTGCAACCCATATTGATTTGCCAATGCGACAATGCGGTCATATTTTTCCCAAGCGCTTTTGTTCCACTTGTGATCCCAAAAATCACCACGGCCACTTTGCTCGATGTCCTCCCAGGGGAACTCCTGGCGAATCCAATGAAAACCGGCTTCGCGGATCATGCGCAAGGCAAGTTCGACTTTTTCTGGCTCCACCTCTTGCTCAAGAAAGGTGTTCACTCCAAAGGGATTGACGCCAGTGTAAGCAATAGGGGCATAAGGTTCCAGGTTTAACGGAGGATTAGCCAGTTGCAACACAACCAGTCGTCCAAAGCCTTTGATCTGCTCCCAGGCATCTTCCTCACCCGTCACACTATGCAAATATGCCTGGATAGGAGCGTGCCCAAACCATAACGCTAACAAGAGCGCAAAGCACACTACCACGAGCAGGAAGCACCATCGTAAAAATGGGGAGAAGCGGCGTGTCAAAATGTCCTCCTGAGGGGAACCTATGTCATCCAGAGACCCCAAGACTCCGGCGGCCCCGTGTTGCGCTTTTGGGCGCTTGCCCTCTTTCTTTGCCCGGCAAACGCGCTTCGCCACGATAATTGGGTGCAGTAATCTCCCACACCTGACAGCGGCTGATATCCAGGATACGGGTCTTCAGGCGGGGGTCCAATTCAACATCGCGGGTCATGGTAATAACCGTGGGCAGGCGCGCATTATAGCGGTAGTCAAAGAGTTGGAACAGCTTTTCCTGCGCCCAAGGGGTAGCGCTATGCGTTCCCAAGTCATCCAGAATGAGCAGGGGAGCACGGCGGATTTCCTCGAAACGACGGTCAAAGCCTACACTGCTGCCCGGGGCAAAAGTCGCCCTTAGATGGTCCAGGAGATCAGGTACAACAACGAAGATGGCTGGGAAGCCATGCTCTACTCGATAGTTAGCGATTGCCGCTGCCAGATGGGTTTTGCCACAGCCAAAGCCCCCGGTAAATACTAGCCAGCCTTCTGGGTTTTCTGCGTAGGCCTTTGCAATATGCAATGAGCGTTTCAAGTTCATCCGTTGTGCAGCATCTAATGCTGGATCACGCTCCCGCAGGTCAAAAGTGTCAAAGGTCTGATCTCTATGCAAGTTCAGGCTGCTCAATTCCGATTGCTCTACCACAGCGGTGCTACGGTAATCAGGAGCCAGAATCTGAATCAGTGAAGACCATTCCAGTTCAGCAAGGCGGGAACGCAATCGGGGATCCAGGTCCTCAAGCTCCTGGTTAGTGGTAATAACAGTAGGCAGTTGTGCGTTATAGCGATAATTGAGGATCTGATACAACTTCTCTTGTGCCCAGGATGTGCTGCTGTGGGTGCCCAAGTCATCTAGGATAAGTAAAGGGGCTGTACGGACCGCCTCAAAGCGCTGGTCAAAGCTGGTTGCGCTGCCCGGAGCAAAAGCTGCTCTGAGGTGATCAAGCAGATCTGGCACTACAACAAAAAGTACCGGCCGGCCATGCTCCACCTGATAATTGGCGATTGCTGCTGCCAGATGGGTTTTCCCACAGCCATAGCCGCCTTTTAAAATCAGCCAACCTTGCGGATGCTCAGCATAAGCGCGTGCCTTCTCATAGGCTTTGCGCAGGTTCTCTTGCATCTGGGGATTGAGGCCGTGCCCTTCTGGGACAAAGGTATCGAACGTCATGCGTGTCAAAAGCCCTAGGTTGCTGGCACGGAGTAAATCCTGTAGACGCCGCTGTTCTATTTCATGGATCTTGCACTGACAAGGAATAGCACGCCCAAAGTCCGGGTGACCCGGAGGCACATCTCGGCGAAAGTAGCCCACGCCATGACAAATAGGGCAGACTTCTTTGTCCCCTTGCTTAACGTTTGATGTATTTTCTGTATTCCTCTTCGGTGTACCAGGTTTTCTCACGGGTTTTGCCTCTGCCCTCATCTTTGCCCTCGGCAGCCCAGCGTTCCAGAATGCGACGCACGTATTTCCAATTGCGCACATTGCGCTCTACGGCAATGCGAAAAGCCTCCTCAATCCACTCCTGTGGGTAGGCTCTTTCTGCCTCCTGCAACTCTTCGGCGATAATAGGCTGGAGTAAGCCGATATTCTGCTCATATAAGATAAAAATATTGGGTCGTTCAGTTGGCATTGCGGGTTCAACCCTTACGCCACCTGCGGTCAATTGGATTTCACCCAATTGCGCTTGCTCTACGGCCCGCCGTCCTTGAGCGC
>JBMFPM010000279.1:0-3508 GCA_049969135.1 Anaerolineae bacterium | reverse complement strand
ATGCTGACCTGACCCACATCAGCAACGAGATCCCCTTTACCGAGCAATGCCCCATGCCCGATCCCAACCAGAAATCATTGGCCTTTTGCAGTGCCCCACGCTATATTGAGTTGTTGCGCGCTGTCGGCACAGACGTGATCGAACTGACAGGCAATCATGTGAAGGACTATGGCTCAGAAGCCATGTTGACTACGTTGGAGATGTACCGCAGAGAGGGCTGGCCTTATTTTGGCGGTGGGGCAAACCTAGAAGAGGCACGCAAACCCTTGATGATAGAGCACAATGGCAATCGTCTTGCCTTCATTGGCTGTAATCCCGTTGGCCCCGAGTACGCCTGGGCCACTGCAGATAGCCCTGGGGCAGCCCCTTACGATATAGAATACCTGCAAGCAGAGATTGCCAAGCTGAAAGCCGAAGGGGACATACCCATTATAACCTTGCAGTACTGGGAATTCTACCAATTCGAACCAACGCCACAGCAGCAAATTGACTTTCGTAGTATGGTAGATGCAGGGGCCGCTATTGTCAGCGGGAGCCAAGCCCACCACCCCCAGGCTATCGAATTCTACAAAGGTGCTTTCATCCATTACGGCCTGGGCAATCTTTTCTTTGATCAAATGTGGTCACTCGGCACACGCCAGGAGATTGTGGATCGCCATGTGATTTACAATGGCAGGCATATTGCGACTGAATTACTTACTTTCATGTTAGAGGACTATAGCCAGCCACGGCCGATGACCACGGAAGAGCGGAAGGAATTGCTTCAGGCAGTGTTCAAAGCGAGTGGCTGGTAAAAAGAAGGCACTACCCACGGGGCTGTTGCTGCGTGATACAGTGGATATTGCCTCCACCCAGAAGGATTTCACGGGCAGGCACGCCGACCACCTCTCGTGTGGGGAAAAGCTCCTGCAATATCCGTAGCGCTTCTTCATCGTGCGGGTCATCAAAAGTGGGCACGATAACGCCACCATTGGCAATGTAGAAATTGATATACGAGGCTGGCAGACGGTCTCCTACCTGGCGGTACCGTGTACCTTCCACGATGTCAATGCCTTCGCTTTCCTCCGAGGTCAGATACAGTGGCCCCGGTTGATGGATCTTGTGGATTTGCAGCCCGCGGCCCCTAGCGTCTGTGGCGGCTCTCAGTCGCTCGTACGCATCGAGCGAGATTTCATACTGTGGATCTGCATGGTCATCAGTCCAAGTAAGCGCTACTACACCAGGGCGAATGAAAGAGCACAGATTGTCTACATGGCCGCTGGTTTCATCTCCATAGACCCCTTTTCCTAACCAGATGATTTTCCCCACGCCAAGGTACGCCTGCAAATGCACCTCAATCTCTTCCTTGGTCATGTGCGGATTGCGGTTGGGATTCAGCAAGCACTGCTCTGTCGTCAGCAGTGTCCCTTCGCCATCCACATGGATCGAACCGCCCTCTAGAACCATGTGTGCCTGGTAGCGAGCCATACGCTCTATCTCTAGCACTTTGCGTGCCACCAGTGCATCTTGATCCCAGGGGAAATACGCACCGCCATTGAGCCCGCCCCAGGCATTGAATTCCCAGTCAATGCCACGCACCTCGCCTTTATCATTAATGACAAAGGTAGGCCCACAGTCACGTATCCAGCAGTCATTATAGGACATTTCAACAACCCGGATGTGGTCAGGCAGCATACGGCGTGCATTGAGAAACTGCCGTGCAGACACGCCCATTGTTACCGGTTCATAGCGGGCAATCGCCGTAGCAACAGCGGCAAAAGCCCGCTGCGCAGGTTTGGCGCCGAGTCGCCAGACATCGGGTCGCTCAGGCCACAGCATCCAGCAGCCAGCGTGTGGTTCAAACTCACCTGGCATACGGAAGCCATCTTCTTTGGGTGTGCTGAGCAAGGTTGCGGACATCTCGTTTTCCCGATGTGCTCTTTGGAATACAGAAAAGCAGGCTTTCGCAGTCTAAAGCCTAGATCCCAAAACGCTGATGTAAGCTCTAGCCATCCATGACTACTGCTTTTCGCGTGGCAGGCGCCTCTGCACTTGCGGCACAAGCCACGTCAGAAAGGCGTCGGAACTGCGCGTCTGCATCAGGACTCGGCCTGGCCCCGTGAGGTCTACCACCAGCCCCTCACCACTGAACAAGGTGGATTTTAAGCCGCCTACTGTGCGCACATGGAAGCCGATATCCGCGCTAAAAGCAACCAGGTGGCCCGTATCTATGGTGTACTTCTCGCCCGCACCAAGGTTACGCTCGTGAATAGCCCCATAGCTGGATAAAATTAGCGTACCTGAACCACTGCATTTGAGCAAGAACAGCCCTTCACTGGCGAAGAAGGTTTTTGCCCCTCCCCATTTGGTATCTATGTCTATGCCTTCTGAGGAAGCGACATAAGACCCAGATTGCACCAGCAGCGTCTCATCCTTGAGCTGCAGCACTGCCATATCTCCAGGCAAAGGCGGGGCCAGCATAATTTCCCCACCCGAAGCGGGAGCCCGATACTCGTTCATGAAAAAGCTCTCGCCACCAAGTACACTGCGTTTCAGTGAAGCCAGCAGGCCACCAGCCGCTTTGGTCTCCAAGGTTATTCCTGGTGACATCCCAACCATAGAGCCAGCTTCCACACGGATCGTCTCATTCGGCTCCAAGCGGGCGATAGCCAACGAATACGACGGTTGATATTTGATTTCGACTTGCATCCTAGTTCTCCCTTCTTATGAATTGCAGCCCTCATTGCGCCCTTTGCTGCAGAGCAGCTATGATCAGAGCGCAAGACAGGCATCTGCACATAACCAGAAAAGGTTCTTACGTATGGCGCTCCTGGATTGCCATTCCCGACGATCCCACTCCTCACCGCTGAGGTCATCACCACCATCATGGTTGCCCATGCCATCACCTGATACCAGGTGAACTTGCCGCCACAAATCTTTGACCGCCATAACGTAGGATGATGAAAACGGCAAAGATAGTCACTAGCCCCACAATCAAGAGATAGGACGATCTAAAAACCCCCAACTCCAGCAATACGAAGGCAATCGTGTTCGACAGTGCGTGAAAAATGCTCACAAACAGCAGGCTGCACTGGGTGTGGTTGTACAGCCAGATGTAGATAGCCGTCAAAGCAAGGCTGAAGAGAACTTCTCCATACCATGGGAGGTTAGACATAGGCGAAGCCGGATTGAGGAGCAGCGGTAAATGCCACAGGCTCCACAGCAAGCCCATCATAAGAGTGATTTCCAAATCGCCATATCGTTCCTGAAGGCGCGGCAGGGCAAAGCCCCGCCAACCGATCTCCTCCCAGACGTTGGAAAGCAACATCGTGATAAAAATGGGCAGCAAGCTGGCCCATGCGAAACGGCTGAGAGGAGGAAATGTCTGGCCAAGAAACGCTCCTATACCCAGTGCTATGGCAGCGACAACAAACCAAAAGAGAAAAACGACTAAAAACCATCGCCAGGAAACTTGCCATCTGGACAAAGGAGCAAACAACTCGCGCGGGCCATCCTTTCCCTTAAGCAC
>JBMFPM010000278.1:0-3539 GCA_049969135.1 Anaerolineae bacterium | reverse complement strand
TAGAGGAAATCCATGGACTTTGCAACATCTCAAGGTAGCAACTTGGGTTATAATATAGCTAACTGGGTAGGAGGTGCACACCTGGCAATATCCGTATCAGTCATCGCGACAGTTAAAAATGAGGGTGATTCCATTACACGGTTGTTGGAGTCGCTTAGCGAGCAGACGCGGCCACCTGATGAAGTGGTTATTGTAGATGGCGGTTCCGAAGATGATACGCTTGCCCAACTCCAAGCCTGGAAAGACAGCGGGCGCTTGCCTCTCCGTGTCCTGGTTGAGCCCGGGTGCAATATCTCCCGTGGCAGAAACCTCGCTATCGCTGCCGCGCAGGGCCCTATTATCGCCAGCACAGATGCAGGAGTGCGCCTTGATCCAAGCTGGTTGGCCAATCTGGTACAACCATTTCTGTCGCATGGATTGACTAACCCTGCTCCTATCGTAGCATGCGGCTTCTTTGCCCCGGAGGCGACCACTCTCTTCGAGATAGCCATGGCTGCCACTGTCCTGCCGGTCCTCGCAGACATCAATCCTGCCAAATTCCTGCCCTCCAGCCGTTCGGTTGCCTTTCCGAAGAGCGCATGGGAAACGGTAGGAGGCTATCCAGAATGGCTAGATTACTGCGAGGACTTGATTTTCGATTTCCGCTTGCGTGCCCAGGGCTACCGTTTTATCTTCATCCCTCATGCCATTGCTTATTTCCGACCGCGCAGCAACCTCAGGGCTTTTTTCAAACAGTACTATCGCTATGCACGCGGCGATGGCAAAGCAGACCTTTGGCGCAAGAGGCATGCCGTGCGCTATGGGACCTATCTTATTGCCCTCCCTCTTTTCGCATGGCTTTGTATCCGCAAAAGTCTATTGTGGGGTATCCCTTTAGCGCTTGGGGCAGCCATCATGTTTTGGACGCCTTATAAGCGCCTCTGGCCTATGGTGAAACCTCTGCCGACCATAGAGAAGTTGAAAGCTATCGGTCTAGTCCCTATCATCCGCGTTACTGGGGATATCGCTAAGATGCTTGGTTACCCTGTGGGTGTCTACTGGCGCTTGCGCCATAGGCGCGATATCCCTCAGTGGCGCGACGGGAAAAACAACCCTTCAGAACCAGGATAGTATCAAAAACATGGACCTTTCGATCGTGATCGTCAATTATAACACACGGGACTTGCTGCGTGAATGCCTTCGCTCCATCTACGCCAGCCAGGCTGATTTTGACTACGAGGTCATCGTCGTGGATAACTGCTCCCCCGATGACAGCGTGGCAATGGTGCGGCAAGAATTCCCTCAAGTCAAACTGATTGCTAGCGAGATCAATGGTGGGTACGCCTACGCCAATAATCTTGGGCTACAATTAGCGACAGGGAGATATGTGCTGCTGCTTAACCCGGATACAGTGCTGCCTCCTACAGCGTTGCGCGATATGCTCCTCTTTATGGAGGAACACCCGGATGCAGGAGTTGCTGGCCCAAAACTGGTGCTATCCGATGGTAGCCTGGATTTGGCTTGCCGGCGCAGTTTCCCCACTCTGGACGTGGCTTTTTACCGTTTGGTAGGGCTGAGCAAACGCTACCCGCACAGCCCGCGCTTTAACCGTTACAATCTTGGCTACTTGGACCCGGATCAAGTCGCTGAGGTTGACTCGGTGGTCGGCGCCTTTATGCTGATACGCCGTGAGGTACTCCAACAAGCCGGGCTTCTCGACGAACGTTTCTTCGCCTACGGAGAGGACATTGACCTCTGTTACCGCATCAAAGTTAACTATGGATGGAAAGTGTACTATAATCCCAACGTGGTCGTCACGCACTACAAAGGTCAATCCACAAGACAACGTTATACAAAAATGAACATTGAGTTTTATCGCGCTATGTGGCTCTTTCATCAAAAGCATTTTGCCCAACGCACGTTCTTTCTCATCAATTGGGCTACCGCAGTAGGCGTAGCTTTCCTTTGCGGTTTGGCTCTGCTTATCAACTTCCTCCGCCCACCGGAGAAACGAAAGGTAGGACTGTGAACCGTATACTCTTGACAAATGATGATGGGATTAATTCACCAGGACTGCTCGCCCTGAAGCAGACCATAGAGACGATTGGTGAGGTCCTTGTTTTCACTCCCGACCACAACTGGTCTGCTGCTGGCCATGGGAAAACTATGCACAAACCACTGCGCATCCAGGAAGCCAAGCTGGCGGATGGCAGCCCGGCTTTCACCACGAATGGCGGGCCTGCGGATTGCGTCGCCCTAGCAGTACTGGGTGCATTCCCCCAGCAACCTGACCTAGTCATCTCTGGCGTCAACCTGGGATCGAATGTGGCGCAGGACATGACCTATTCTGGCACAGTTGCGGCTGCGTTAGAAGCGCTGATCTCTGGCATCCCTGCTATCGCCATTTCACTGGCTATGCGTGACGGGATAGCACCAGACTTTAGCTGCGCAGCACGTTTTGCGGCTACATTAGCGCGCCAAGTGCTGGCGAGTGGGCGCAAAGACTTGTTACTGAATGTCAATGTCCCCGCCATACCCTGTCACGAAATCGCTGGGGTGGAGATCACTCGCTTAGGGCGGCGTATCTACCGAGATATACTGGTCGAACGCCAGGACCCACGTGGGCACAAGTACTACTGGATCGGCGGAGAACCGCCGACAGGAGTTATCGAAGAAGGCACAGACGTCGCCGCTCTCGCCGCAAATAGAATTTCCGTTACACCTCTGCAACTGGACCTGACCGCGCATCATCTGTTGGATGAGCTGCGCAACTGGCAACTACGCTTCGAATAACAAGGAGGCGCAAATGGACCTGTGGACAGCGATTGAAGGTAGGTGCAGCATACGCCGTTTTACACCGGAAGAGGTGAGCCCAGATACAGTGCAGAAAATTCTGGAGGCTGCTATCCGCGCCCCTTCCGCCGGGAATCGTCAACCCTGGCACTTTATCGTGGTGCGCAATGCAGCCGTCAAGGAAGCTTTGGCACAGGCTGCCTATGGGCAGAATTTTGTTGCCGAGGCTCCAGTGGTCATCGTGGTCTGTGCGGAACCTGAGCGCTCCGCATCGCGGTATGGTGCTCGTGGGCGGGAATTGTATTGCCTGCAGGATACTGCCGCCGCTACCGAACACATCTTGCTGGCAGCGACTGCCCTGGGCTTGGGTTGTTGCTGGGTAGGCGCTTTCGATGAAAAAGCTGCTGCCCGCGCCCTGGCACTGCCCAGCCACCTCCGTCCTGTAGCTATGGTGCCCATCGGAAAAGCCGCAGAGCCCCGGGGACGCACCCCACGACGCCCGCTAGCAGAAGTTACATCCTACCTGGAATAGCTTTTGACAAACCGGGATATGGAGTGATATAATGAGCTTGGCAATGGATAACCCTTACAGGACAAAGAAGTCCAGGGAGTGTGTCTGCACGCCTGGAATTAATCCAATGATGGGAGAAAAGGAGGGAAAAATTGGCCCAGAATAAGTACGCGTTTTTCGAAGGTAAGTTTGTCCCTATAGCGGAAGCTAAAGTGAGTATCATGACGCATGCCCTCAACTACGGCACTGGCTGTTT
>JBMFPM010000277.1:0-3558 GCA_049969135.1 Anaerolineae bacterium | reverse complement strand
AGACGTAGATGGTGTCGCCATTTGCAGCCGCATTGACTGCTGCCTGGATGGTGTTGAAATAGGTGGTGCCAAAGCCAGGCATGGTGGGGCTAAAGTCATCATCCACGTAGAGCGTGCCCGGACTGGCAGCCACGGCCATAGTCAACAGGAAAACAAGAACCAAAGCGATACTCACAGATAAGCCAAACTTTTTCATTGCCCCCTCCTTGAGTTTTTCGTAACAAACAAAAAGGGGAGCAGTTCATTCCCGCGTGCCTACAGCGCGAGAACGCTGCTCCCCTTCCTCGCCCCCTTATCAGTGCTTCTCTTGTCTACACAGAGCGACAACATGGCAATAACCTATCCAGTTATCAGCACGTTTTGACCAGAACTACCTCAAATGAACGAACGCCCTCATCCTCAACACTGAACGATGTTACAAGCTGCCCTTGCTCCGCTTTGAACACTCACGGACAAGGCAATGAAACAAATCCTGTTGTATATATAGCACAAAAAGGGGACTTTTGCTGCTAGGTTTGCGCTAGGTTTACGTTAGTTTTGCGTGTGCATGAAAATTTGTTCATCATTGGGGGCGAGCAAAGCCATCCACGAATGGGGGAAAACGAATAAACGAATGCCCTGAGTGCAGCATCATTCGTTCATTCGTTATCTATTCGTCGCTGGCCTTTCCTGCGGGGCATTCCTCGTTACGCGGGATGCTTCGGCTTCGCCAGATGCTTCGCTGCGCTCAGCATGACACGAGTACCTGGGCATGGGAGCCCAGGCTGCTTCGGCTTCGCCAGATGCTCCGGCTTCGCCAGATGCTTCGCTGCGCTCAGCATGACACGAGTACCTGGGCATGGGAGCCCAGGCTGCTTCGGGTTCGCCAGATGCTCCGGCTTCGCCAGATGCTTCGGCTTCGCCAGATGCTTCGGCTTCGCCAGATGCTTCGGCTTCGCCTCAGCATGACACAAGGAGCAATTTTGCCATTCCGAGCAGCATCCCCTCATTGTCATTCTGAGCCGCGCCAGCGGCGAAGAATCTCACGCAACTGGGACAAATTCCCTAAGAATGCTCTGGGGCGAATACATGATTCGCCCCTACATGTTCCATCCGCGCTTTTCTTGGCGATCTCTGTGGTGAACCTATACAGGAGATACAGCTTCCTGTTTGGACGGCAGCATATAGCCGTGCCGCGATACAGTGCGGATGAAGATGGGGTGTTCCGGATCCGGCTCTATCTTAGAGCGGATATTCTTGATGTGCCAGCGCACCACGCAGGCACTGGCGGAATTGGGCAGATAGCCCCACAGCGCCTGAAGCAGCCTCTCGCTGGAGAACACTTCATCTGGATGCTTCATGAGGTAATAGAGGAGGTCATACTCTGTGGGAGTAAGCGTCACTGCCTTGTCCCCCACACGCGCTTGGCGGCGGTGCAAGTCCAGGGTGAGCGAGCCAACAACCAACAGGTAATCTAGACGTTCTGTTCCTGCTTCCACAGCAACATGGGCCCGGCGGAGCAATGCCCGCACGCGCGCCTTCAGTTCCTCTATGGCAAAGGGCTTGACCAGATAATCATCCCCTCCTGCGTCCAGCCCTTTGACCCGGTCGTCAACCTCCTTGCGTACAGTGAGAAAGAGGACCGGCGTGGCAGCCAAAGTCGGGTCTTGACGCAGTTCGCGACACATCTCAATCCCACCCATGCGCGGCATAGCAACATCGAGGATGATAAGGTGGGGATGATGCGCACGTGCCAAGCGCAATCCTTCCACGCCATCCTCCGCTGTGTGCACTTCATAGCCGTCATCGCCTAAATGGCGTTGCAGCGCCCATAGCAAATCCTGTTCGTCGTCCACAACCAGTATCCGAACTTTGTTCTGCGCCATGGTTTCCTCCTCAGCACGATTATGCTGCTAGGAAAGTGTGAGAAGCACAACGCCACTGTAAGCAACTGCTCGAGCACTGCGAGATATTCGCTGCACTCAATATGACACAGAGTGACCTCTCCTCGCTTGCGCGGACCACAGTCCTAAGGACCGGGTCTGGACTGTGGGCCAGCCTAAGCCATGTGCCCTGCTACGCTCAATATGATCATGGAGAAGGGAGGTCGTGCCACTATCCTCCCTCGGCTGCCCGTCGCAGCCGCACCGTGAAAACCGAACCCTTCCCTAGTTCACTTTGCACCTCGATGCTGCCACCGTGCTGCTGCATAATGCGTTGGGCAATGGATAGCCCTAAGCCAATGCCCTCACCCTCAGGCCTGGTTGTGAAGAAGGGATCAAAGATCCTGGGCAGATATTCGGGTGGGATGCCCTGACCAGTATCACGGAAACGTACCTCAACCCAATCCGCCCGCGGCGTTCGTGATGAAATGGTGATTGTCCCCCCATCGGGCATGGCATTGCAAGCATTGAGAATCAGCTCGGTGAACACCTGTTGCAACAGTTGCGCATTGCCATACACCATCGGCAGTTTGTACGGCCATCTCCTCCGTACTCTCACCTTGTGCATGAGCAAGTGGTCCATCAGCAACTGCAACGTGGCGTGGAGCACAGACGCCAGATCCACCGTGCCCATCGGTGCGGTAGCAGGACGCGAGAATTGTAGCAAACCATCTACAATGGACGCCGACCGCCTCACGGCAGCCTCAATCCGCCGTGCGCACTCAGCCCGTACCTCTGCATCGTCGGGATGTGCGAGCAGTGTCTGTAAACAAGACGAGATAACTGCCAAAGGGTTACGTAGCCCATGCGCCACGCCTTCGGACAACAAGCCCATCGCATTCAGTCTTGCCGCGCCCACCAGTTCCGCTTCCATCTTCTTGCGCGCGGTGATATCGCGGGCAAAGACAGCCACCCGTTCGACTTGGCCCGTAGCACCGAACACCGGATAGAGAAAATGCTCAAAATACCGGCCCGCTCGTTCATCCTGGAAATACACCGGTTGGCTCCTCTCCAGTACCTCTCGCATACGCGCTTCTCTCCCCTCGCGCACCCCTGGCGGAAAAAAGTCATGCACGTTTTTGCCCAGGAGCTCGCCTAGGGGATAACCCAGGCTCTTGGCCAGCGCATCATTGCCGGTGAGCATCTTCCCCTCTCTGTCCATCAAAAGGATCACCTCGGGGGAAGCGTTAATAAGGGCTTGCAACGTGGCTTGGCTCTCCTGCAATGCCCGCATTGCCTCCATCTGTTTGCGCCTTGCCGCAACTACTTCCAGCGCATGCGAAATGTGCCAAGCGAGGTTGGTTACCGAAGGGATGAGGTATTCGCTCAGCACGCTCGAGGACATGGCCAAGACGCCGGTGACTTGTCCCTGCCGCTTCAGGGGAGCAAGGATAAAGCTTTTGCGCTCATAGTCCATGATCTCCACGATACGCTCGGCGGTCGGCGGGGGAAACAATTTGCGCACGGTTTCCGCAGCATTGTAATGGACTGTCTTGGCTTCCTCGAGCACTGGCTTCCAGATGTCGCATTGCTGTGGGTCCATCTCATAGCCCAGGAGTTGGATCTCTGCCGCCCTTTCTAACGCTGGGCCGTGCGCAGGAGAAGAGAATAGCGAGGTTGCCGCCATCTTGAGCCT
>JBMFPM010000276.1:0-3587 GCA_049969135.1 Anaerolineae bacterium | reverse complement strand
TATGGGGTGAAGGCCCCTTTCTTTGTAGCCCGTTTATAGAGAATACTCAAATGATGGAGGCCTAGATGACAAACCAGGCACAGGAATATGCAAAAGCGATACAGGATGTCTTACAGCGCATTATCGAGACACAGATGGGACAGATTGAACGCGCGGCACAGATTGCTGCTGATGCCATTGCCCAGGATGGTATCCTCTATACCTTTGGCACTGGCCACTCGCATGTCATTGCTGAAGATGTCGCTTATCGTGCCGGAGGGCTAGCACCGGTGGATGCGATCTTGGAGCCGAGTCTAACCGGACATTCCAAGGTGTGGCAGAGTGAGTACATGGAGCGTGTGGAGGGCATGGCAGAGGTGATCTTGAACTACTACGGTATTTCCTCCAAAGATGCTTTGGTGGTGATCTCCAATTCGGGACGAAATGCTGCACCGATTGAAATGGCGGCAGGGGCCAAGGCGCGTGGTGTTCCGGTGATTGCTATTACCTCCTTGGCGCACTCCAAAGGGACAACCTCGCGCCACTCTAGCGGAAAGAAGCTGTACGAACTGGCTGATGTGGTGATCGATAACTGCTGCCCGAAAGGGGATTGCTTGCTCCATTTGCCGGGGCTACAAGTGCCAGTAGGTGCTGGCTCCGGGGTCGCAGGCATGTTCATTATGCACAGTATTATTGTGCAGACGATTCAGAATTTATTGGAGCGTGGTATCCAGCCTCCCGTGTTCATGAGCGGCAATTTGGATGGCAGCGATGAATACAACCAGGCAATCCTGGAGCGGTATAAGGGGCGTATCAAGATTTGGTGAGGTGTGATATGGACCAAAAACTTCAAGCTGGCGCTGTGGAAGTAGATATCACTCCGCCAGTCGGTACAGGCTTTGATGGGTACAGTGCGCGGGAAGGGACAAGCCGGGGGGTGCTAGACTCACTGTTGGCTCAACTCTTGCTGCTGAAGTGCGGGGAGTCTCAGGTGGTGCTCATTAGTATGGATTTGCTCGGAGTAAGCCTGGATTTTACCCAGCGGGTACGTGAGGGCATCACACAAGCTATCGGAGTGCCTGGACTCTGCACCATGGTTTCCTGTACACATACGCACTCCGGAGCAGGGGGCTTTTTGCCGCAGGCGCCTGGCATTTATACCGCCCAAGATCCTGAGTTGCAATCCATAGTCGCACGAAAGCTGGTGGGTGCAGCAATTTGGGCTCACGAGCGTTTGCAGCCGGCACGATTGGGTGTAAGCAAGGGTCAAGTAGAGGGCATTGGACGCAATCGCAATGACCCCGAAAAGGGCATCGTGGATCAGGAAGTGATTATCCTGCGTGTGGATGATGCCTCAGGTCAACCCATTGCCGTCCTGATGAACTATGGCTGTCACCCGACTGTGCTCGGTTACCAAAACTTATTCTTCTCTGCAGACTATCCTGGGGCAGCGCGCGCTGCGTTGCGCAGCATTTACCCGCATACTATCTTCCTGTTTACCAATGGGGCTTCGGGAGACATCAGCACGCGCTTCACCAGGCGGGACCAATCCTATAGAGAAGTGGAGCGCATGGGGCGTATCCTTGCCGGCGAGGTGCTCAAAACGATGCAGTTGATCATGACACAGGATGCGGTGCCTCTGGGAGCTCGTGTTGCTGAAGTAGAACCCAAGTTTCGGCGCTTCCCGTCCCCGGATGAAGCACAGCGCGAGTTGGAGCGGTTGCAAGCTGAGCTGGAAACGTTGAAAGCAGCCGGGGCGACGCATGGCGAGATCCGTCGTGCGACCACGCGAGTTGAAGGAGCTATGGGCCAGGCATTGATGGCCAAAGAGGTAAGCAACATCAAGCCACGGAGCAGTCAAGTCCAAGTGCTGCAGATAGGCGATCTGGCGCTCGTTGGGTGGCCCGGTGAGGCCTTTACGCGCACCGTACTGGAGATCAAACAGCAAAGCAAGTATCCGTATACCGCAGTGGTGAGCTATGCCAATGACTATTTGGGCTATTTCCCAGATGCTGTCTCCATTGCCGAGGGAACCTATGAGGCACTGATCAGCCCCTATGGCGCCGATGCCGCTGAGGAACTGCGCGATGTAGCACTGCGCCTACTGCAAGAGGGATGACATGTTTGGCCTTGATACACAGTTTATCATTCGGATTTTTGGCGTCACTTTTGCTGCTTTGGGACTAGCCGCCCGGCTTGGTCTGTGGAAGAATTGGTACTGGCGTTCGCGAGGCACAGTTTATGGCTATATCCCTTTAGGTTTGCTGTTCGTTCTCTATTCATTCAATGCCCTAGCGGTGGCGCGGCTGGGTTCCTACTATGTCCTGTATCAAGGCTTGTTTGCGCTCTTGATCGCCTGTGGGCTATGGTGGACAGTGCAGCCGCCCGCTTTTATCAAACCTGCCTGGGTACGCTGGATCGAGGCTTATCCCAAAGACGTGTATCAAATGATCGAGAAAGCGGTCGAGAGTGGGGCAGATTGGGAAGCCAACGTAGCCACACCGGAGAAGCTGGAGCAGTGGATCAAGTCCTTGCGCAGCAAAAAACGCAGGGTCAAGAGTTAAGGGCATTGCATGGGTAAAGGATTGGGCTCCAAGGTCGCAGTGCTATGTGACTTTGATGGTACGATCACCCCCTGTATCGTGATTGATATGCTGTACCGCCAATTTGCCGCTCCCTCTTGCTTGGAAATAGTGAAGCTGTGGGAAGAGGGCAAGGTCAGCACGCCACAGGAGATGCGCGCTTGCTTTGGTACGATAACTGCCACTCGGGCTGAGATGGAAGCCTTGCTCGCTTCAGTCCCTGTAGATCCTGCATTTGCTGATCTGTTGGAATTTTGCCGGCAGCGGGGCTATCATTTTGCCATTGTCAGCGATGGCCTCACTTGGTATATCCAATATATCCTCCACCGTCATGGTATTCACGATGTAACCATCTATGCTAGTGAAATCCATTTTGGTCCAGATGGGTTGCATCTGTCTTTCCCATGGTATAGTCCAGAAACTCCGCTGCGGGGGACATCCAAATTAGCCCTTGTCCGGCGCTATAAGGAAAGCGGTTTTCAGGTAGTGTTTGTCGGCGATGGCTTGTCCGATATTGAGGTTGTGGGAGCCGTTGATAGGCTCTATGCACGAGCAAGCCTGTTAGATTATTGCCGTGAACATGGTAGTCCTGCGATACCCTTCTCTGATTTGCATGATGTGTTAGAGGATCTGTGCCAATGTGAGGCATGGGCAAAACTTGAGGAATAAGGGCTTTAGCGGTTTTGGTTTTTTTCTCCTGTGCGACGAGCCTTCTCCTCAGCCGCTTTCAAGCGCGCATTGAGCATCATACGGACCGGAACACACGCCAACATGCCCAGCAGAAAAGTTCCACCCCATACGAACGCGACGGCAGCGATAATCCAATGCAGAGCAAGTCCGCGGCGATAGAGCACATAAGCCAACAAGGCGTAGGCAGGGTAAGTGAGCCAGACGAGCGTGCTCAGTGGGCGATAGAGTCTGCGGTCGAAATAAAGCATGAAGAGGCTTTCCAATAACACCAGGATTGCGATGCCAGCAACAATGCCGGCGCGCAAGTCCAACAGGCGAGTCACAAACACAGTGACC
>JBMFPM010000275.1:0-3590 GCA_049969135.1 Anaerolineae bacterium | reverse complement strand
CCCGCATTGGTGCCGAAATTGCGCAACGGTATGGCCGACCACCAGAGGTGGTGAATGCTATTGCTGCCCACCACTGCGAGGAGGAATTTACTTCCCTGGAAGCAGTTTTAGTCCAGGCTGCAGATGCCATCTCTGGTGCACGCCCTGGCGCGCGACGTGAGACTTTGGAAAGCTATATCAAGCGCGTTGAATCCTTGGAAAAGCTAGCTGATTCCTTTGCCGGCGTTGAAAAGTCCTACGCCATACAGGCCGGACGCGAAATCCGTATCATTGTGAAGCCCGACGAAGTGGATGACCTGGGCATTATCGCCCTTTCCAGGGACATTGCCAAGAAAGTCGAGGAAAGTCTGGAGTACCCGGGGCAGATTAAAGTTACGGTTATCAGAGAGACAAGAGCTGTTGACTACGCTAAATGATCGGCCGGTATCCCAAGGCAAGAGTTTTCGGCGTGATCATCAGCTCTGTCCGCGGGTGGGCATTCCCAGCAGAGGGACACTGAAGGAGCGACGAACATGGATATCCTCAAGGTATCGGCAAAATCCAGGTCTACGGCAGTGGCAGGCGCTATTGCCGGCGTAATCAGAGAGAGCGGGTACGCAGAGGTCCAAGCTATCGGTGCGGGGGCCGTGAACCAGGCGGTCAAGGCGGTGGCCATCGCCCGTGGCTACCTGGCTGAAGATGGAATTGACATCGTCTGCATTCCATCTTTCACCGAAGTGATGATCGGTGACCAGGAGCGAACCGCGATCAAATTCGTCGTGCAAAAGCGATGAGTGATGGCCAAGTTGACCTTCATGTGCACACCACTGCGTCCGATGGGCAACTGTCTCCCGCAGAGGTAGTGCACAAAGCGCTTGAGCTTGGCCTGACAGCGATCGCGATCACGGATCACGATACCACCGAAGGAGTCGAGGAGGCCCTTCAATCCGCCAAAGGCACGGGCTTGGAGGTCATCCCAGGAGTTGAGATCAGCGCGGAAACGCCCCGCTGTGAAGTGCATATCCTGGGTTATTATGTAGCGTATAGAGATCCCGCTCTGCGCAGCAAATTGGCCCTGTTTCGTGAGCTGCGCCTGAAACGTGCGCAGAAAATCATGGCCAAGCTGGCCAAAATGGGCATGCCCCTCGACTGGGAAAGGATACAACAGCTTGCTGGTGCGGGCGCCATTGGGCGCCCGCACATCGCGCGGGCTATGCTAGAGAAGGGCTATATTTCCTCCATAGACGAAGCGTTCGACTTGTACATCAACCGAGGTGGCCCTGCATATGTCAAACGTCCCAAGCTCACACCCGTGGAAGCCATACAGACGATCATCGCTGCGCAGGGACTGCCCGTTTTGGCTCACCCACTACAGATTAACCACATGATACCTGAACTAGCCGCCCATGGCCTCGTTGGTTTAGAGGCATATTATCCCGGCTATACTCCTGATGAGATTGATTTTTTGCTCCTACTAGCTGCGAAATATGGCTTGTTGGTAACAGGGGGAACAGATTTTCACGGTGAGGATACCAAGTATGTGAGCAGGCTAGGGGAAATCGCAGTACCACGATCAGTGGTCCAAGACCTACGAGCACGCCATGAACATCAAATGCGCAACCTCGCTAGAGGTAGCTAGGTTTTCTTTTTGCTCTCTCGCTCGCCGCTTTCTGGCTGGGACGCCAGCTCAATTTTCGTCAGGGGCACCTCAATAACAGTGCCACTCTCCAATTCTACTTGGACGGTTTCTTTCAGCACATTGTAGCCGCTAACCTTGCCCACGCCATCCGGTGTACTGACCACTTTCCCTATCTTGGGCATCTTCTGCAAGGCTTCCTCATAGTATTCATTCTCGTAAGTCAGGCAACAGAGCAAGCGACCGCACAAGCCAGATATTTCCGTAGGGCTGAGAGGAAGACCTTGCTGCTTCGCCATCCTGATAGACACAGGGATAAAGTCGCACAAATGGGTCGTGCAACATAACAACCGCCCACAAGGGCCAATGCCTTGGATAAGCTTCGCCTCATCACGGACGCCAACTTGCCTCAATTCGATGTGTGTGTGAAAGATCTGCGCCAGGTCGCGAACTAGAGCACGAAAATCCACTCGCTGTTCAGAAGTAAAGTAAAAGGTCAGGTGAGAACCATCAAAATTGTACTCCGCACGGATCAATTTAATGGGTAAGCCATATTCGGCAGCTTTCTCACGAGCCTTCCGCAATGCCTCTTCCTGCTGACAGGCATAGTGTTGCGCATTCACCAGATCTAAGGCAGTTGCTTTGCGTAGAACCGGTTTGAGTTGGCCCACAATTTCTTCCTGTGGGACTTCTTTGGGCGGGATGACCACGATCCCCAATTCCCGCGCCCGCGCTGTCTCTACCACAACATAGTCGCCTTTGTGCAGATCCTGCCCCACGGGATCGAAATAATAAATCTTGGTCGCTGGCTTGAATCGGATACCAACTACAATGGGCATTGCTTCATACCTTATTCATCATGATTTGCTTCCAGACTTGCCATACTACGATACGGCAGTGAAAGCAACAGAACTTCCAGGGCAAGACGGGGGGTTACATTCTGCTCGATGTACTCGGCAGCCCGCTCAGTGGCACGCAAACAAGCCCATATTTCGCCCAATGTATAGTGTTGCACCTCATGCAACACGGTCTGCTCACGATCCACGTTGGTCATCCACTGCGCATTCCCGCTTTTTGCCAACAATAGATCACGCCACCAATTTTGCCAGAGGTCCAAAATCCCAGGCAAATTTTCAGGGTTTTGGCTAAGTTGCTGAGCCAATCTCATGCGCTCTATTCGCTTCTCGCCAAGGGCTTGCTCGAGCACCAAAAGGTACTTCTCACGGTCAAGCAACAAAGCCTCATCCCTGCTCGCTGCGATAGCCCAGCCCATACGCCCTCCGGACAATCTGGCCAATAGCCTGGCCTGACGCGGCTCAACCCCCCAGTGTACCTGCAGCGCTTGTTCCACTTGATCCAGCGCGAGTGGGCGCAGGTTCAACACCTGACAGCGCGAGACAATCGTGGGCAGCAACAATTCTGCCTGCGTTGCGGTCAAAATGAGCATTACTCTGGGAGGTGGCTCTTCGAGTGTCTTCAAGAGACAATTGGCTGCCTCGAGGGTGGCGTTTTGGAAATCACACAGGATGTACACGCGCTTCTGCCCCTCAAATGGCGAGAGGGTCGCCTCGCTTTGCAGCTCACGTATCTGGTTGATCTTGATACTGCCACCCTCTTCGTCAATGACCCGCACATCCGGGTGCAAGCCCCGCTGGATTTTGCGGCAAGCTATGCAGGTGCCACATGGCTTGCTTTCTGGATGGAGACAGTTCACCGCCTGCGCGAGAAAAAGGGCTAGCGTCGTTTTCCCGATATGTGGCGAGCCAACGAATAAGTATGCATGCGCTAGGCGATTAGTATCTAGGCAGCGCTTCAGCAGATCTACTGCCCATTCATGGCCTATGACCAAAGGAAGAGATGGGATCATTGCCTCGTTCATATTTGCATTGTAACACGAGTTGGACGCCATGTCCAATCAAGCAGCAGCCATCCTTGGACTGGACAGAATGTTTTTGGAAAGGTTCAGGAATTGTGC
>JBMFPM010000274.1:0-3594 GCA_049969135.1 Anaerolineae bacterium | reverse complement strand
GTGCCTGGTTCCAGATTGATATTGGTCATGCGGATGAGGGGGATGCGGTTCCAGCCATCCGCACGCATCGTGCCGTTGCTGCGCTGGCCCAGCACGGCGGCGGTCTCGCGCGATGTCAGGTAGCCCACAAAGATACCTTCCCGCACAATAGGCACACGTTGTGCCGGTACCCCTTCGTCATCGTAGCCGAAAGTACCCAATGCGCCTGGGATGGTGGCATCGGCGTAAATATTCACTAGAGGTGAGCCGTAGCGAAAAGTGCCCAGCTTGTCCAGCGTCAGGAAGCTGGTGCCGGCATAGCTTGCTTCGTCGCCGAATACGCGATCCAGCTCGATGGGATGGCCACAGGATTCGTGGATCTGCAACGCCAGTTGCGTCGAGTCGAGGATCAGCGTGGTGATGCCACTGGGGCACTGGGGCGCGCTCAGCAAGGCAACGGCTTCTTCCGCGATGCGCTCGCTGTTCTCCACCAACTGGAGTTCGCGGATGAACTCGTAACCGGCCTTCTTCTGCTGTCGGCCAAAGCTGTTGGGGAAGGAACGCGTTTGCATCTCGTTCTCGCTAACAGCCGTGGCTTCTATTCCTGCCCCGCTTTCTACTAGCACCTGTTCGATATAGCTTCCTTCGGTGCTGGCAAAGACCTTGTTCTCGCGGTGGAACGCCATATTGCTTTCCGTTACCGCGATGCCTTTGACGCGGCGCATGCCCGCATCTGCCGCCAGCAGCAGGGCAATCTTCTCTTCCAGAGGGATGGAGAAGGGGTCAGTCTGTATCGGGGTCTCGTAGCGCGCCACGTGTACTTCGGGCGGGCCGAGGAATACGTCCCGGGCTTTGGCTAGGCTGCTGGCGCGGGCGATCTGTGCTGCTTGGGCTGCCACGCGCGCTGCTTCATCCACGCTGAGGAGTGAACTGCTGGCAAAGCCCCAGGCGCCGTTCACGATAACGCGCACGCCAAAGCCTTGGTTCTCGTCCTGGGAGATGCCCTCGACATGCCCATTCTTGACTAGGATGGATTGGGTCTGCTGATGGACGATGCGGATGTCCGCATAGCTTGCTCCGTGCAATTGCGCGGCATTGAGCGCTCGTTCAGCGATTTCTTTCACCGTTAGCCTCCTTTTTCCATGTGAGGGATAGCCATCAACGAATGATGGGCGCGAATAAACGAATACGGGCATCACCTGTCCGTTTATTCATTGACGGCTGGCACACGATAGGTTGTCCTGTGTGCCTTATACAAAATCAGGGCTATTGCAAATTCAGCTCATTTGTCATTCTGAGCGCAGCGAAGAATCCCACGCAACTGGGGCAAATTTTCTCCAAGTTACGCGAGACCCCTTCGCTTCGCTCAAGACAGGCTCTGAACGAAGTGAAGAGCCTTCGGCCTCGAGGGCCTCAGCGTGAAGACTTGTCCTGAACGCAGTGAAGAAGTGCCACAAGATTACCCATTGGACAAAGTTTTGTCATTTATCAAGCTACCTTACAACGGCCCTGCATACAAAATCGATTTGATAATTCACAGACTAGGCGCTATAATTGTACTGTAAGTACAAGCCTGTTGCAAAGCGTTCAACAGGCAACAGGCTTGATCTATTGTAGACGCTATGGAGAGTTTCTATGCCCCTTTATGAATACATTTGTGATGCATGTGGATGCAAATTTGAGTTACTGCGCAGCTTCAGCAAAGCGGATGAACCGGTCACCTGCCCGAAATGTGAGGCTCCTGGTGCACGCCGGCTTCTCTCCACCTTTGCCGCGCTGAGCAAAGGCAGCGACGGTACCACGACCAGCGTAGCGGGAGGCAGTTCCTGCGCTTCCTGCGCTGCGACCTCATGTGCGGGGTGCAAGCAGTAGGGGGATGATCTACAGGAAGCCTCCTTACCTTCGATCGAGGCTTCGAACCTCACCTTGCCATCCTTGGCGGGGGCAAGGGGATGACCTAGTCTGCATTGCATCCCCCTCGTTCAGGCGCGAAGTAAGCCTAATAGAAAAAGCGCACTAAAAAGCAGGGCCGGGTTCAAGCCCGGCCCTGCTTTTCGCTATGCTTCACAAGGCAGTCCTACTGCCCTACAATCTGTGTCCAGCCCTCGGAGATGGCTTTCGCAGCAGCATCCAAAGCAGTGAAATCTTTCGGGAACTTGACCGCTTTGTAAGCTTCTTCGGGAGGGAACTGCGCCTTCAGCTCATCAGGCAGCTTGACACTGGTGCGGATGGGATGCACAAACCCATTGGCGTAGATGAGCTGGCCTTCATCCGAGTATTCCAGCTCGATCATGAGCTTGGCTGCATTGGGATGGGGCGCGCCTTTGGTAATGAACTGGATATACAAGCCAGCCACGGTGCCATCCTTCGGGATCACTACTTCCAGGTTCATTCCCAGGTCCTTCTTCTTGCTCAACCCATCAAAGTCCCAGAACAGGGCAATAGGGCATTCCCCTTTCTGGATGTTTGAGGTGCTGGGCGACACGGGGCGGAGGATGCCGTTTTCCTTCATCTTCTTGAAAAAGTCCAACCCTGGCTGGACGTTTTTCTCATCGCCCCCGTGCGCAAAAGCTGCTGCCAGCACCACCATGTTCGCCGTGGCAGATTCGCGGGGGTCCTTCATGCACACGGTGTCTTTGTATTCTGGCTTGAGCAAGTCATCCCACGTCTGCGGGACATTCTTGATAATGTCCTTGTTGACTGTGAAGGCGATTGCTCCCCAGTATGCAGCAGCCCAACGGCCCTGTGGATCTTTGGCATAATCGGGGATCTCATCCCAGTGGGCATTCTTGTATGGCTGGGCGAGGTCCTCCTCGTTGACTGTCTTGGCAAAGTTGAGGCCCAGGTCGGTGATGTCCGCCACCGGAGCCGACCGCTCCGCCTTCAGTGCTGCGATGATCTCCCCACTGGACATATCCGTATCCTTGTGGTCAATGCCATACTTGGCTTTGTACGCTGCCCACATGCCACCGTAGTTGACCCAATCGTCGGGCAAGCCATAGGAGACAATGATCCCCTCTTTCTTGGCTGCTTCGATCAGGGCTGCCATGGGGTCTACCGTAGGTTGCGCGGAAGTGCCGCCGACAATGGCATTCCAGCCGTCCACGATGTTCTTGACGGCTGCGGAGAAGCTCTCCAGGCTCTTGGGGAAGTAGAGCTTGGTATAGGCGCTCTCCGGGAGCAGCTTGGCTTTGATCTCTGCTGGCAGGGCTACATCACGCGCGGGGTGCGCATACCCTTCCGCCAGCATGACTTGCCCCTCGTCGGAGAACATAAAGTCGTTCCACAGCTTGGCGGCATTGGGATGCGGGGCTACCGCGCTGATGTATTCGGCGAAGAGCATGCCCACGGTGCCATCTTTGGGGATCACAACTTGCAGCGGAAGGCCGGTGGCGTCGCGCTTGGCAAAGCCATCAAAGTCATAGACGATGGAGATAGGGCACTCGCCCTTCTGCACTGCGGCGACGTTGAGCACCACGCCCTGTCTCCAGTTGCCCGAATCCCGCAGCTTCTTGAAGAATTCCAACCCTGGCTGGACATTGTCCTCGCCCCCACCGTGTGCATACGCCGCAGCCAGCACAGCACCGGTGGCATAGGTGGAAATACGCGGATCAC
>JBMFPM010000273.1:0-3603 GCA_049969135.1 Anaerolineae bacterium | reverse complement strand
GTCAACAACAATCCGCTGCGGTATAGCGATCCGAGTGGGCACTTTGCCTGGTTGCCGGTGATTGTGGCCGCAGGCGCCTTGCTCGGAGCGGCCATAGACTATGGCACTCAGGTCTATAGCAACTACCAAAGCAATGGCGAGAACCTTGGGGCAGCGCTCACCACCAATATTGACCTGGCTGCGGTTGGTAAGAGCGCGCTGGCCGGAGCGGCTGTGGGGCTGACGGTAGCCGTAGCTGCGCCGGTGGCCATCGCCGCGGCCGGGGATGTGCTGACCGGTGCAGGCCTGGCGCTTGGCTCGACAGAGTTGTTCGGCGCCGGCATGGCAGCCTATGGCGCGGCGACAGCACTCGAAAACGCTCTGCTTGGAACATCCACCGCCGTTGCTGCCGCTGAGACCACGGCCCTTGCAAAATATGATCCGGAATTTGCGGCCCAACAGCTAATCGAAGGGGACACAATCCCAGTAAGCAACATGGAAGCCATGATACCTGAAGGTACCCCAAACACGTTTGTACCATCTCAAACCATTGCAGAGGGATACAAATACCAATTCGACATCAACGGCACATCCGTAGAGTTGAAATGGCACTCGCCGGACTTCAATGCTTATCAGCTCTATGGTTCATCCAGCTACTCCGGCACTCGCTGGACTGCACAGGTAAAAGTTGGCAAGTGGCTACTGGGATTGGATCGCCTGTTTTACGATGAGCAACGAGGGAACTTAACCCATATTCCGATTGAGTGGAGATAGGTCCATGGTAGACTATAAAAAATTGCCAGATTACATGACACCAGCAGACTTACGAAAGTACTTTGAGGGTATCTTAGACGAAATAGAGAATAACCCAAACTTAAGCGAAGCCCATGCTATTGATGCTTTGTGGGAGCTGGCAGACAGGCAATGGCATACCTATACTTTGATTGCTCCAGACTTAGCAGAGAGGATTGAACGATTCATTGAACGAGCATGGATTCCCCTCTGTGATCGCCAAGATACCCTTTCGGTTGGAATGGTTCTTTCCATCGTAGGGAATTTGGGGCTCAAACGCTCTTATGACATGATAAAAAGATTCGCTGGACTTTACCATGACAAGACAGGGCAACGAATTGACGAATTCATTCATCGGATAGAAGTCCTTAATGACGGCAAAATTGAGGATCCCTACTATAATCTGAAAAGAGGCAGATAAACAAGAGAAACGCCCACACCGGTTAATACAGTTACACCACCGACTTCGGCCTGTACTTTTATCGCGTAGCATCCCGTTAGGGACAATGCGAGATGGTATGACCCTGCGCTAGGTCGCTTTGCCCAGCCCGACACGCTCATCCCCGAGCAAACCCAGGGCGTGCAGGCGTGGGATCGGTATGCGTATGTCAACAACAACCCGCTCAGGTATAGCGATCCGAGTGGGCACTGGCTGGAAACCCTGCTGGACATTGCCTTCATTGCCTATGACATCTACGACATCTCCCAAAACGGGCTGAACTGGAGCAATGGGCTTTCGCTGGCTGCGGACGTGGCCGGGGCCGCCCTGCCCTTCGTCACCGGCGGCGGGATGCTGGTGCGAACCGCCGCCCACGCCGACGACGTCACCGACGCCCTCAAAGTGGTCAACGCCGCCGATGACGTGCTGGACGCCGCCCATGCCGTGGACAACACCCTGGAGGCGGGGCATGCTCTGGACAACCTGGCCGAGATAGCCAACGTCGCAGACGACATCCCCTGCAGTTTCAGCGCCCAGACGGATGTCGCCACGCTGGAGGGGGCAAAAGACATCGCAGCCGTGGAAGTGGGCGACTACGTTCTCGCCTGGAACGAGGCGGATGGCACGCTCGGCTACTACGAAGTCACCGCGACCTTCTCCCACGCAGACCAGGTCCTCACCGAACTCATCATAGATGGCGAATGGCTCGAGACCACCCCCGAGCATCCCTTCTACGTGGAGGGCAAAGGCTGGGTTGAGGCGGAAGACCTGCGCTTCGGCGATAGAGTCCGCCAGGCGGACGGCACGACCGGAATCGTCTGGCTGAAGTGGGACGTTCACAAAACCGAGACGATGTATAATCTCACCGTTGACACCGCCCACACGTACTTTGTGGGCGAGGGTCAATGGCTGGTGCATAATGCATGCCCGGTAAAGCCATATGATGTGGGTCCCATTCACGATTTAAAAGCACGTTCAAACATAGGAGATAATTTAGACCTTCATCATGTACCCCAAAGCCACCCTGCTTCTCAAATTATTCCTGGCTATACTCCGTCCACAGCTCCTGCAATTGCTCTCCCCGAGCGTTTACACGAAAATATACCTACCATGAGGGGCACTTATTTGGGAACAGCTCGGGAGTTGTTAGCTCGAGATATTTGGAATCTGCGAAGTATAGGTGTTCCCAACAGTGCTCTTCAAGCGCTGATTGATCTCAACAAGAAAACCTACCCATGGGCGTTTATGAAGTAGTAATGGAGCATGTATCATGGAAAGATCCCAAGCTGTTGATTCCTTCTTGAAAAAAATTGTCTCTCGTGCTTACAAAAATGTGGTATCTAATATGCTAGAGTTGCTTGAGCGAGGGCCAGGTGTAACTCTCCCAGACAAAGAATCCTTGGAGTTGCATGACTGGTATACACAATTAAGTGCAGTCGAGCAACAAAGAGTGCAACAAATCATTCAAAGAACAGCTTTCTCGGCGGTATTTGGTGTTTTGGTAGTGTTGGATAACAGCACGTCGGGGTACGCGCTTGAAAATGAAATCTCTGATTTTGCTCTATATGTTTATATTTATTCCGACTATGATTCGTATTCTAAACGTATCCCCCAAGCAATGATCCAACTCAATGATTTAATGGATCTCCATGAAGGCTTTAAGAATTATCTTGTAAATGTATCTGGAGATAACAGAAAAGAATCTTCCTTTGGATAAATTTCCCCCTACAATACACCGGGCAATACGCCTACACCGCCGAATTCGGCCTGTACTTTTATCGCGTAGCATCCCGTTAGGGACAACGCCCGCTGGTACGACCCGTCCCTGGGCCGCTTTCGCGCAGCATCCCCGCAGGGGACGCCCAGCCCGACACGCTCATCCCCGAGCAGAGCCAGGGCACCCAGGCGTGGGATCGCTATGCGTATGTCAACAACAACCCGCTGCGGTATAGCGATCCGAGTGGGCATTTTGCCTGGCTGCCGGTGATTGTGGCCGCAGGCGCTTTGCTGGGAGCAGCCATAGACTATGGCACTCAGGTCTATCACAACTACCAAAGCAATGGCGGGAACCTTGGGGCAGCGCTCACCACCAATATTGACCTGGCTGCGGTTGGTAAGAGCGCGCTGGCCGGAGCGGCTGTGGGGCTGACGGTAGCCGTAGCTGCGCCGGTGGCCATCGCCGCGGCCGGGGATGTGCTGACCGGTGCAGGCCTGGCGCTTGGCTCGACAGAGTTGTTCGGCGCCGGCATGGCAGCCTATGGGACAGCAACGGCACTCGAAAACGCTCTGCTTGGAACCTCCACCGCCATTGCCGCCACTGAGACAACAGCCCTCAGTACCCCCAATGAAATCGGCGCCTGGGGCGAGCAACAGGTGGGTGAGAATTTGCCGGT
>JBMFPM010000272.1:0-3605 GCA_049969135.1 Anaerolineae bacterium | reverse complement strand
CATTGTCCACCTCGTTTTTGATGATCCAATGGTTACTCCCATCAATAACATCCCACAGTGGCACCACGCGCCCTGCCGGCACACTCACATAGTGGGGGTCGAAAGATAGGCGGATGTCTATACCATAGTAGCTTGCGGCATCCTCAAGCCATACCTCCACAGTCACCATCTGTCCTACATTCATGAGGGCAGGACTAGGCAGGACACGCACCGTACCGGGCTGTTCCGGCGACTCCGCGTGCCCCCATGCCAAACTGTGGCCCGGCGTTTGGATCATACACTGCAAGATGAAGTACAGGCTTGCGATCAGCAATGCCCAGGCCAGCAAGCTTAAACAGGTATGACGTATTGTACGCATCATGGCTAGTTTCCCTCCCTAAGGCCAAGGCACTGGACTGACTCGTGTGTAATTGCCTCCGGTGATGGCACAATCCGAGATATCCACAATCCCATCGGCATTGATGTCCGCGCGCTCAGTCAGCGGATCCACGACCAAGCCGTACCTACCCCCGATGATACTCGCATCCGAAATATCCACTTCATCATCATCGTTGGCATCGCCGCCCAGCAGTTTTACGCTAGGCAAGGGATTTGCTCCCCGCACAGCGATGACCTCGCGCTCTGCATCGAGATAGCGCGCCATCTCGACCGTTACGCTATATGTACCTGCCGCCACCGTAAGCGTGTACCAACCGGTGGCATCTGTAGTGCAGGTAACTGCTGCTCCCACAGCCATCGCTACGGCACCGCTCCAATTCACCCTGCCCTGCAACTCCACCTGGCCTGTGATCACAGCCTTGGGAAGGATACGTATCGTACCGGATATGACCATCGGCGTCATAGGCTCACCATCGCGCGTCGCCAAGCGTGGTTCGAGGATACCAACGGTAGCCGTAGTCGGCAACATCGGCGGACTCTGGCCAACAAAGCGAATCCAGCCAATGACTCCCGTGCCGGTGACCGGAAGCGCTGGACGCACCTGGCTGGCGGCAAAGCGCACCGTGCCCGCTCCATTATCTATCGTCGCAGACCAGAGCGGTGGAGTATAATCAGGCTCAATGAACGAATCATCAAAGCCCGCACCATCTGCCTGCAACAATGCCGGGTCAAAGGTAACCACGAATTGGTAGCCATAGACATTTTCACAGGTCAGCACCAAGGTGGTCGTTATTGCACCGTCGGCTTCCAAGATCTCTCCTAGTGCAGGTACACGCACCTCGAGAACGCTGAAAGGCACAATAGTTACCTGCCCTGGATACACCATCACGGGCTCCAAAGATACACCATCTACATTGGCCAGCTTCACTTCTGCGAAATTGATAGTCGCAAGAAGAGGCAAGTCCGGAACCCGCTTGGCGCGAAAGGCAATCCACGCCACTGCTCCTGCACCAGACGCCGGCGGAGTTGGCCGCACTTGTGTAGCGGCAAACCGTATCGTGCCTGCCACATTATCTACCAAGCCGGACCAACCAAGTGGGCTGTATTCGACGCGGAGAAAATCGCAATAGAACCCAGTCCTCACTGCTTCTAACAGGGCAGAGTCGAACGTCATAACGAATTGGTACCCATACAGTTCGCTAGCCGTAATGATAACTGTCACAGTAATCTCGCCACCATCTACCATTACCTCTCCTGGGGGCGGTACGCACAAGGCAAGTTCTGTTCCAGTCTGTGCCTGAATGCGCATGACATACCAAGTCATCATGAACAATGCACAGGCAATAACAAAGGCCAACAGCAGAGAACGCAGTACAGCGGAAGGTATCATCCAGAAATCCATCTCTTTCTTAGAAACCTGTCTGTTGTCCATAGCTCATCGTCCGTAGATAATCGGGATAAAGCAACGCCTCTGGGGCATCGCAGTGGGCGTAAAAGTAGCCGTATGAGTAGGTGAGCTGGTTCGCGTAGCAGTCGGTGTCGTTGTACGCGTTGGCGTCGCCGTTACAGTAGCCGTACGTGTGAATGTGGGCGTAGGGATCGTGGTAGCCGTGGATGTGGACGTAGCCGTCGGTGTATCTGTTGGCGTCGCACTACAAGTCGGTGTAGGCATGGCTGTCGGTGTGTTCGTCATCGTAGCAGTATGGGTAGGCAATGGTGTTGGAGTTGGTGTTGCGGTACAGGTTGCCGTAGGCGTAGGAGTGTCCGTTGGTTGTACGCGATAGAACGTGACACTGAGCTTGGGACGCAACATCTTGTGTTCTTGCGTACCACCGAACTGTGACGAAAAGCCAACCCAAAACTGTCGATCATCTACAGATAGACCAACAAGCACCAAGCCATAATTCGTCGCAGGATCCCTGATCCAGTTCTGCACGAGGGCAGCCAGTTCTGCACTCGCCCAAGTTTGCCAGCCAGGCGAATCCATCCAGGCAATAGCTACTGGTTCTGCTGCTCTATCCAAGCCCAGCGCATCGCAACCATTATGCCAGGGGCTCCCCCAAGTAGCTTCCTTCTCTGCCCATGGGCGCAACACCTGATAGAGGCCAGTCTTTGTGGCCACCAAGGGGTACTTCCAATAGTGAAAGTAGAATTGCAAAGACGCTGCGATCACCACGGCATCACTGGGTATCTCGTTCGCAAGATCAAAGCGAATCAAAACTTTCTTGCGCCCATCATAATTAAAGCGCAGCAGCCAATCCTGACCATAGTTTTCAGCCGGGTAATCACTATCTATGTAGGTATCTAGAACACCTGTATACAGAGAATGGGGCAAGACCTCGCGCTGAAACTGGAGAGTGACAACTGTATCATATGGAATTGCCGTGGGAACGGTGGTTGGTGTCGGAGTAGAGGTCTTTGTCCACGTTGGCGCATTGGTTGGGCGGACAAGCGGAGTGTGCGTAGGAGTCCTGGTCAGCGTAAATTGGCTTGTCGGGGTAGCAGTCCTCGTTGCTCCAGATGTGGCTGTTGGGGTCGCGGTATATGTACTAGTCCTTGTAGCAGTGGGGGTCGCTGTGGACGTACCGACCGCTGTGACGGTCCCCGTTGCCGTAGCTGTGCGAGTGGGCGTCCTGGTGGCCGTAGTCGTTGATGTCGGCGTGCTGGTTAAAGTTGCTACCGTCGTACTGGTCGCGGTCGGCGTCCTGGTCGGAGTTCTCGTCGGTCCTCCTGCACCTACGACAATAGTCCCATCCACCATGGTGGGGTAGAGCGCTGAGCCATCCCGCGTGGAACCCTTGACATACGTAAAGTGCAGAGCAGTAGCCCCATCTGCCACTCCCTGGAACGTAATCGAGCAAACTCGCCCGGTACCTGTAAACGCCTCTGCAGGATTGATGTTGGTCAGCGCATACCATATGAAACCGGTCCCGTTATTTGCTTCGTTCTTGATCGTGAAATGGTTCACCGGGTCAAAGACATCCCATAATGGGGTCACCTGGCTTGATGGGACACGAACCACAGCAGGGTCAAAAGCTAAGCGCAAGTCAATGCCATAGTAGTTCCCCACATTCTCCAGCCAGACTTCGACGGTCACACTTCCGCCCACATTGGTCGCTGCCACAGCGGGGAGGATACGAATAGTACCTGGGATATCCAAGCTTATGGCTTGATGTCGAGGGAAATCAGCCTGTGTCGCGGGCAACGGCAGCAGAAACAGAGCAGCC
>JBMFPM010000271.1:0-3619 GCA_049969135.1 Anaerolineae bacterium | reverse complement strand
CTTGGGTTTTGACACGTAAGCTGCTCCTGCCCACTGCCCCTATAGGAGGGAATATGCGCGCGATCATCGTAGCTAATGGCTATATCGAAGAGGGTGAGAATTACAGCGAACTGGTGCGTGCGGATGATCTCGTGATTGCCGCCGATGGCGGGGCGATGGTTGCACTGCGACTTGGCCTTGAACCACAAGTCGTAGTGGGGGATTTGGACTCATTGCCACCAGAACTGCGCATCGAGTTGGAAGAGCGTGGCTGCCAGTTTGTTAACTATCCCGCTCGCAAAGATGAGACGGACACTGAACTGGCCATACGCTATGCGTTGGAGCGGGATGCAGAAGAGCTTGTCCTCCTTGCCGCCACTGGCGACCGCTTGGACCACACGCTGGCGAATGTCTTCTTGCTGGGCATGCCACAACTCGAAGGTAGGAAAGCGCGCATCCTGGCAGGGCATACAGAGGTCTGGCTGCTGCGTGGCGGGAATGAACTGGAAATCCAGGGCAAGCCGGGCGATATTGTAACCCTGCTGCCAGTGGGTCAGGATGCGGTGGGCATCAAAAGCAGTGGCTTGGAATGGGCATTGCATGATGACACCTTGCGCTTTGGCCCCGCCCGTGGCGTGAGCAATGTGATGACGTCAGAAAAGGCTTGGGTATCGCTGCGTGCAGGCTTGCTGCTCGTATTCAGAGTTCAGGAGAAAGAAATGGCTGGGAAGCGGAAAGCGGATAAACTGGTCGAGGTATGCAAGGAACAGGGACACCTACGGGCAAATGTCATCAAAGCCAAGCTGGAGGCAGCAGGCATCCCAGCCATTTTGTCTTACGATTCCGCGAGCCTGGTCTTTGGCCTCACTGTGGATGGTATCGGTGAGGTACGCGTTCTCGTGCGCCCAGAGGATGCCGAGGAGGCGCGGAGGGTTTTGGGCGAAGAGCAGACGGAAGAGGGTTTATAAAAAGCTAGGAGGGTAATAGTTCTCGCTGTAATTCAATATGAATACCCGCTGATGATGCTGCTCTTTTTAAGCGGTCTGCTTCTCTGCGATTTTTCCATTGGCAGATTCTTTTCAATAAAAGTCATGGTCATCCTACGAATTGAGTTGCAACAAGTTTTTCCACATTACATCGCCGCTTTTCCCATACAATTCCTCAAATTGCCCTTGTAATTCGAGCAGTTTTGCCTCCAGTATCTCGGAAAGGGATTGCCCAAGAGCGTCTTTGAATTTCTCTCCCACCTCGGCAGCGATCTCGTAAATTTCCATGATGCACCCTGGATCCTCGGAAATAAACTCCCAGAACTCACGGCCCGCTATCCAGCTAATACCACCCTCTTCTTCTACATACTGTCGCACGATGTTGCTGACTTGTTGCTTGCTGCCATAACACATACCGAAAAGAGCAACTGAGCCACGATTGCGTCGTTGTGCTGATCGAAGCAGCTGTGCAATGCGTACCCCTAGGTCCTTTGGGATAGTATTGGGCCCACTCTTTACCTGGATGTGATAATGCCGTCCTTCTTTCGTCTTGAGGATATCTGCACCCTCAACTCCTGTGCCCTCTGAGAAGACATTGGCTGCTTTCTGAAGAGCAAGGCCAAAGGATGTCACGGTACCGCGCTCCAATCGTTGGCTTACAAGCCATCGGACTATAGATTGGGCATCATTCAGGCCCATTTCCTCCGCTGAATTCGTGTCAGGCCCAGAGGCTTGTCACATTTTATTATAACATAAAGCAACAATCTTGCCCATTCCGCACCCACGGTGGAGAAATTGACAAGCGCCAACGTTCGCAGGATAATGTAGCCCACATACGGGTCTAAGGTGAGTCAATGAAAGATCACACCACAATGCAGCAGAGGATAAACCGACGGGATTTCCTACGGATGGCAACAGGGGTTACCCTGGCACTCTTCATGCCCGGTTGCCGCCATGCCCCGCCATCCGCCTTTATCCCAACCACAGGTTGGATCGAGACAAAGCGCTACAAAAAAGCGGAGCCATGGCGCATCGGGCGCTCAGGACGAGGGGACCTATCTTCGTGGATGGTTATGTTCGGTGCTCATATCGAGTATGGCATCCACGTGAAATACAAAGAGCGCTTCAGAGAGTTTTTTTCTATCCCTGCCAATTGGGATCCTAACAAGCAAATCCAGGATATCCAGAAACTGCTGGCAAAGGGCATTGACTTGCTCCTCATTGACCCTCTTGACCATGCCGTAGTAGCTGAAGGGATACGAGGAGCCATGGACAGAGGCATTCCGGTCATCCTGGCTGCCAGCACCATCCAGAATGCCCCATACGTCAGCTCAGTTACGATGAACGAAGAAGAACGGGGTGCCCGCTGCGCGGATTGGCTCTCCCGCACAATCACCAGCGGAAACGTGGTTATCCTGGCAAGCCAACCTACTGCAGGTGATCACAAAGCATGGCTGAAAGGAGTCCACCGCTCCCTGGATGCGCAACCCCGTATCCAACTGGTGAAAGAAACCACGTGTTTCTGGTCAGCTTCGGCAGCGAAGGAAGCTATGAATGCTCTGCTCAGCCAATTTTCTTCCATAGATGGCGTAGTGGTCAACAACGGGGTGGTAGCTCAAGGGGTTGTCCAAGCCTTTGTGGAAAAAGGCAGGGCAATCCCGCCTATCGCTGGTGCAGATGACTGGAACGGCTGGCTGCGCACGGCGAAAGAGCAACACGTGCACTTTATAGGGCTAACTGGCGGAGCCAATCTGGGCTTGCGTTGTGTGGACTTGGCAGTGGACGTACTCTCTGGCAATCCTGTCCCCGCCTACGTGGAATTCCCTTACGAAGTATTCGATGAGACCGCCGTAGACCGCTATTACCGCTCCGACTTGAGCGATCACTACTGGGCCGTCCATGACCTGCCGCAGGAGTGGATTGAGAAAATGTTCAAGCCTTAGGGCAACCGGACGCGTTTCAGCCCTTGGACAATTTGCAGTATAATGGCGAAAAGCTTCGGAGGGCAAGGATGCAACTCGAAGAATTGATCCAGGTCGCAAGGAGCGAAGTCGAAGTCGATTTGCTGCTCAAAAACGCCCAGGTGGTTAATGTATTCTCCGGCAATATCCATCCCGCTGATGTCGCCATCCACCACAGCCATATCGTGGGGCTAGGCGATTACCGCGCGCGTCAGGTAATTGACTTGCAGGGACAATACCTGTGCCCCGGCTTTATAGATGGGCATGTGCATATTGAAAGCTCCATGCTGCGTGTCCCCGAATTCGCCAGAGTCGTGGTGCCACAGGGTACCACTACGGTTATCTGCGACCCCCATGAGATTGCCAACGTCCTTGGCTTGGATGGCATTCGCTACATGCTGGAATCCAGCAAGTACACTCCCTTCAGCGTCTACGTCATGTTGCCCTCTTGTGTCCCTGCCACAGATATGGAAACTGCCGGTTCTAAGCTCGCCGCAGAGGACCTGGCCGCAATGCTGGGCAGCGAGTGGGTGCTGGGTTTGGGCGAAGTAATGAACTACCCTGGCGTGATCTTCCGTGATTGGGAAGTACTGAACAAGATCAAAGTGGCAGCTGGCAGGGTGATCGACGGGCATGCCCCAGGTTTGTCAGGGCGAGACCTGTGCGCCTATATCGCTGCAGGCATCGGTTCCG
>JBMFPM010000270.1:0-3626 GCA_049969135.1 Anaerolineae bacterium | reverse complement strand
CCGTTTTCGCGGCAGGTTGATTTTCCCCATCCGCGATGTTCGTGGGCATATCGTTGGTTTTGGGGCGCGGGCTCTGGACGATGCACAGCCCAAGTACTTGAACTCACCACAGACGCCCCTCTTTGACAAAAGCAGCATCCTGTACGGAATCGATCAGGCGAAGAACGCCATCCGTGAACAAGGCTTTGTCGTCATTGTCGAGGGTTACATGGATGTGCTGATGGCGCACCAGCATGGCCGTAAGAACGTGGTGGCTTCGATGGGCACAGCGCTTACCGAGAAGCAGGTGCGCGTGATCAAAAAATTAACGAAGAAATTAGTCCTTGCCCTGGACGCCGATGCGGCGGGTGATCAAGCCACCATACGGGGACTAGAGGTAGCGAAAGAAGCTCTAGATCGCCGAGCCGTGCCTGTGCCTACCTGGCGCGGCTTGATCCGCTATGAAGATCAACTAGATGCAGAGATACGTGTCGCGATGCTGCCTCCTGGTCAGGATCCAGATGAGGTGATCAAAGAGAACGCCGCCAACTGGGATGCACTCGTTGCCCAGGCTTTGCCGGTAGTAGAGTATTATTTGCAAGCCATTGTCTCCAAATTTGACCTAGGGTCTCCTAAAGACAAGGTGGCAGCAGCTAGAGAGGTACTGCCGTTGATCAAAGAAATAGGCAGCCCGGTGGAACGAGCTCATTACTTGCAAAAACTGGCCCGAATGTTGCGCGTAGATGAGCGCATGTTGCAACAGGAAATGGAGAGCAAGAAAGTAGCTCCCCGTGGGCTTGAGGCCGCAGCCGAGCGATATGGACGACTCTCTGCTCAGCCAGGGCTGACCTTCGGCTTGGAGCAATATGTGCTCTTGTTGCTGCTCAAGCGGCCAGAACTGCTTGATTCTATGAACGCATTGCTCGTTGGCTTGGGCCTGGAGCCATTGGGCAGCGAAGATTTGACCGAAGTGGAAAAGCGTGCTTTATTTGAGTTGATCACGCGGCATATCACGCAGCACTATGGCCTCGATGTCAATGAGTTGCGTCAGGAAGCAGGACCTTCATTACGTGATGCACTTGAGGAAGTCTTGGGCTTGATGGAAGAGATTGCTTTCTTATCTGATGAACAGGCCGATTTGGATGCCGCAAAGTGCGCTTTGAGGCTGAGGGAGCTGCGTTTACTACGCCGCAATGAAGAGCTGCGCTTTTTACAGGAGGATGCGCAGGCACAAGGCGATGCGGAGGCAGCCAGGAGATGGGCTCAGAAAGTGAACGAGCTCACAGCGCAGTTGGTGCGTCTCCAGAAAGAAAAGGCTGCGCAAAGCTCATTGCGCATTGTGCGCCAAGGACTACCATAGCTTAGCAGGAGTTCAGTATGGTCAAAGACGAGGACCGCGAAGAGAAGAAAGATCAATTAATTGCCAAGGGGCTGCAGCAAAAGTTTGTTACGCAGCAAGATATAGATGAGGTTTTCCCAGATGCCGACAATGATGTGGAAGAACGCCATGCCTTGTACAACGCTTTCCAGGAGATGGGTATTGCGATCCTCGGGCCTGAGGACGAGAAGCCTCCTTTGGAAGAGGATCTAGATGAGGTGGACTTGTCCTCGATTCCCATTTCAACGAGTGAGCAGGCTTTGCTCGATGATCCGCTGCGCCTGTATCTGCGCGAGATCGGGCGAGTTCCTCTTCTAAACGCTGAGGAGGAAATGCGGCTGGCAGAGGCGATCAAAGAAGGTCAAGAAGCGCGTAAAATGCTGCGTCAGGGCAAGGTGGACGCAAAGACAAGGCGAGAGTTGCAGGAAAAGGTGCGTCAGGGGGAACTGGCTCAACGCAGATTGGCAGAAGCCAATCTGCGTCTGGTTGTCAGTGTGGCCAAGAGATATGCTGGCCGAGGGATGTCTTTCCTGGATCTGGTTCAGGAGGGGAACATTGGCCTGCTGCACGCGGTGGAAAAATTTGATCCCACCAAAGGATACAAATTTAGTACCTATGCTACTTGGTGGATACGCCAAGCGATTAACCGCGCCATTGCGGATCAGGCACGCACTATCCGCCTTCCTGCGCATATCATTGAGACGATTAATCGCTATCTTCGTGCCACACAGACGCTCGCGCAGGAATTGGGCCGTGAACCCACTCTGGAGGAAATTGCTTTGAAGATGGACTTGCTGACTCCCGAAGAGACAGTGGCGATCGAGGAAGCAATGAGCAAAGGCGAACCACTGAATCCATCGTTGCGGCGCCGTCTGCGCATAGCAACCTCCAAAGTGAGTGAGATCGTGCGCATGGTCCAGGAGCCGATGTCGTTGGAAATGCCTATGAGCACAGAAGAAAGCAGCTCTCTGGGAGATTTTCTTGAAGATGAGACAATACCCGGCCCACTAGATGAGACCTCACGACAATTGCTGCGCGAACAGATGAAGGATATTCTGGATTCGCTCAATCCGCGCGAGCAACGTGTGATCCGACTGCGTTTTGGCTTGGATGACGGACACAGCCTCACGCTGGAAGAAGTGGGACAAAAAGTAGGTGTGACCCGGGAGCGGGTACGACAGATTGAAGCAAAAGCGCTGCGCAAGTTGCGCCATCCACTGCGCAGTCGAAAACTGAAGGACTATCTGAGCTAAATTTGACTCCAAGTACGGAATTGCATATAATATGAATTGTGATTCCTCGGTAGCTCAACTGGCAGAGCAGCCGGCTGTTAACCGGCGGGTTGTAGGTTCGAGTCCTGCCCGAGGAGCTGGGAGAAAGGGCTTGCCCCACGATAAAAGGATGGGCAAGCTCATGATGGATGCTCTGACGAAGAAAGGACTTCGCCAGAGTTTTTTGTTTTGCCGTGCATAGTACCCCCTATAGGCTTGGAGGGCCATGAGAATGCGGGTCTTTGACAATCCTAAGCCTATATGCTATTATGAAGCAACTCAGGAGGCTATCTCAAAGATAAATAGCCAAGGGTTTTCGTGCAGATTCGGTTGTGTAGAAACCGCTTTTCTTGGCTTTTGAGGCTTCTTTTTCGTGTTCATGCGATAGTATCCGTATCACTGTGCGTGGCCGGACGTCATCCAGATAGATTGAGAGCATTTTCCTGCAAGTTTCAAAGCGTGTAGGGGAATCCTTGCGGAGTCTCGCCTGTATGGAATGGAAAGGAGGTGAGCATATCAACTGGGCGAGTAAATACCGGCCGCACTAGGGGTACGGATGCTGGTAGTGATTACTTAATTAGGAGGATTCCGGTGAATATAGAACTTATTGCCCGCATTATTGGGGCCTTACTTGTGGGTTTTTTGGGATGGCAGCTCGGATTCTCGCTCAGCACTCAGGGGCAACCTCCCTATCTGTACAGCATCGTGAAATTGCTTGGCGACTCTGTGGTTACATTCCTGCCGTATATACTTGCTGCCTTGGGCGCTTTATTGGGCTTGTTGTTTACCCCTCACCTGACCACGCGGCCATTTTTTTGGATCCGGGGTAAAGTACGGCAGGTTCCCATACCGACGCTAGTCGCTGCCCTCATTGGCTTGGTCATTGGGTTGATCATTTCTGCTTTGCTTGCTTTGCCCCTTTCTGTTTTGCCTTCGCCTTTGGGGGAGATTTTGCCTTTTGTCTCAGCGCTATTGTTCAGCTATTTGGGCATTATGGT
>JBMFPM010000269.1:0-3666 GCA_049969135.1 Anaerolineae bacterium | reverse complement strand
CCCACTATGGTGGAAAGGGTGCTGAATCTGTATCACCAAGTTTTGGGTGCTCCCATTGAGTAAGGCAATTGGGTAAATTGCTACATAGCATCCGAGTTTCACACTACTTGATTTTTCAGGGCAAGTACGGTAAGATGTATTCAAAGCTTTGCTGCAAGGGACGAATGGATGCGGACCAAACTAAGTGTGTTCTGTGATAAAGTACTCGAAGCAGGCTGGCTGCTTGCCGTCATTATTGCACCTCTCTTCTTCAATATTTATTCCAGTCGTGTTTTTGAGCCAGACAAGCTATCCCTGGTGCGTTCTATTGCGCTGGTGATGATCGTGGCCTGGCTCATCAAGGTCATGGATGGCAGTGCATGGGAAAGCACCCGCGCCGCAGCAGAAGGAGAGAAAAACAGTACAGGGGCACAAGTTGGATTGTGGCAGTGCCTCTCCCGTACCCCCTTTGTCTTGCCTACTATCCTCCTCATCGGGGCATACATCTTGAGCACGCTCTTGTCCGTGGCGCCGCATATCAGCCTATGGGGCTCTTACGTGCGACTGCAGGGCACCTATACCACTTTCTCCTATATTGTCATCTTTTTCCTGATGCTGACCACCATGCGTTACCGGGAGCAGGTGGACCGCCTGTGCAGCACCATTATCCTGACCAGTTTGCCTATCTCGCTGTATGGCATCTTGCAACATTTCGACCTGGATTCCTTACCCTGGAGCGGAGATGTCACCCAGCGCGTAGCTGCAAACATGGGCAATTCCATCTTTGTAGCTGCGTATTTGATCATGGCATTGCCCATCACTTTAGCCAGGGTGCTCGAGTCCTTCTCTGCCCTATTGAAAGAACAAGAAGGGGATATCTCGCATGCTCTCCTCGCCGGCTGCTACACCTTTGTCATGAGCGTGCAACTGATCTGCATCTTCTTTACGCAGAGCCGCGGACCTTGGCTGGGATTGCTTGGCGGGCTTTATGTGTTTATGTTGGTCACGCTCATCTCCCTCCGACGAAACGTACAGGATCAAAGCCCACTTCGTGCCAGAGATCTGGGCAGAGCCGTGGCTTTTGCCATTGGAAGCATTCCTGTGGGCATCCTGCCTGCGTATGTCCTCCTAGTGGTGCTCAGACGCGGCTGGCGCTGGGCATGGCTTTCCTGGACAATCCATACATTGTTGATTGCAGCATTCCTTGTTGTGATCAACCTACCCTATAGCCCATTGTCAGCCTTCAAGAATTTGCCATACATCGGTCGGTTAGGCCAGGTGTTCGAGATGGAGACTGGCACAGGCAAAGTGCGCGTGCTCATCTGGGAAGGCGCCCTGCAATTGATTACCGCCAATCCCCTGCGCACGCTCGTTGGCTATGGCCCGGAGACTATGCATGTAGCTTACAACCCCTACTACCCCCCTGACTTGGCGCATTATGAGGCACGCAACGCTTCGCCCGATCGCTCGCACAACGAGACGTTCGATGCCCTGGTGATCACCGGGGTAATAGGTTTTCTGGCTTATATGTTCCTTTTCACCAGTATCTTTTACTATGGCTTCAAATGGCTGGGCTTCTTGGATACCAAACGCCAGCGTAACCTATTCTTGCTGTTTAGCATTGCGGGGGCTATTGTGGGCATTTTCCTGCCCAAATTGGTAGAAGGCACCTACAAACTATCTGGCGTGGGGTTGCCGGTAGGTTTCATGGCTGGCACGGCACTCTACCTCATGTTCTCGGCGGCTTTCTTTTACAGTGCGGAGCAGCCACCTGTTGCTTTGAAGAGGCGTTTGCTGCTCATCGCATTGCTTTCAGCGATTGTGGCACATTTTATCGAAATCCACTTTGGCATTGCCATTGCCTCTACACGTGTGCACTTCTGGGCTTACGCGGCACTCTTCGTCCTGCTGGGCTTGGACAGGATTCAAGAAGAGCCCACGAGAGTTGCTCTGGCGGAGTCTGGAGCATGGACCAAATATCCCCAGATGCGCGGACCGACACAAGAGAAGCCCAGCAAGCGTTCACGGCGCAAGGCGAAAAAGCATGCCCGACAAGCAACGGTTAGCGCTGCCCCGCAAGCAGGGCTGCGTACTGAGATGGTTGAAGGCGGGCCGGCCGGCCCCTCCCTGACCACCAAATTGCTTATAGGCTCACTAATTATGGCGGTCATTCTGTTTACCATGGGATTCGAGTTCATTGCCAACCCCATGGGCGAAATTGATTCATTGCGCATTATTCAGCTTTGCCTGACGACCCGCATACCTCGTGGAGATCCACGCACTTCGTATGGCACACTCTGGATGTTTGTCCTGACCTGGTTAGTAGGAGCCCTGGTAGTCCCTGCTGAGGTCGAACGTAGTTCCTCGGCTCGGCGAGAGCCAACCTGGTGGCTTTCTGCATTAGGTATTTACAGCGCGGTTACCCTTATCGTGTGGATTATCGGTATGGCGATCCACACCGCAAACATCAAGCCTGGGGTGGATATTGCCAATACCATTGTCTTCTATTACGAGGCAATTGCCGTCCTCGGCTTGCTCATTGCCCTTGCCCTCACCTTGGATATGCCATTGCCACAGAAACTCTGGCGCACAGGCAATCTGTGGGCTTATCCCGTCCTCATCGCTGTTATAGCGGTGGCGATTATTGCTACAAATGTTACCATTGTCAGAGCAGACATTTACTACAAGCAAGGGCTGAAAGCGGAGGAGTTGCAGCGGTTTGATACCGCAGTTCAGCTCTACAGCCGCGCCATTTCACTTGCTCCAGACCAAGATTACTATTACCTCTTCCTCGGGCGGGCGTGGATGGGCAAAGCCAGTATGGCCAAGGATAACGAAGAGAGAGTCCGCGCGTTCGAGGAGAGTTATAAAGCCTTGGAACGCGCACGGCAGTTGAATCCTCTCAACACCGACCATTATGCCAATCTCGGACGACTACACCGCAATTGGGCTGAAATCGCCCCAACTGCAGAAGAACGTGCACAAAAGCTAGCATTGGCGCATAGCTACTACGAACAAGCAACAACTCTCAGCCCCCACAATGCACAGCTCTACAATGAATGGGCACTGGTTTATCTCGCTCAAGGCGATTTTGATGGAGCCTTGGAAAAACTCGACCGCTCCTTATCGCTTGACACCCAATATGCGGATACTTACCTGATCCTTGGTAACCTTTATGCTGCGCAGGGCAAGTTGGATGAGGCAGCGCATGCATATCAGCAAGCGCTTACGTATGCACCTGATAATGCGGAGGCGCACAGTGCCCTGGGCTATATCTACTTTGAACAGGGCAATATCACAGAGGCTTTGAGCGCCAACCTCAAGGCGGTGGAACTGGATCCCAATCTTGCCAGAGCTCATAGTACCTTAGGGCTAATTTACTTCCGATTAGGCCGCTTAGAGGAAGCCATTGATGAAAACCTTAAAGTACTCCAGGTCTTCCCCAATGACTTTATCAGCCACCGCAACCTGGCGCTACTATATCAACAAGTAGGGCGCATAGATGAGGCCATTGCTCACGCTCAAAATGCTCTGGCAGTGTCGCCCGAGAGCGAGAAAGCGGCTCTGCAAAGCTTTATTGACCAACTGAAAGCACAGCAGCAGGCAACTCAACCGCAACAGTAACTGAATTGAGGGGATAACATGACGCAGTACATGTTGATCTTTGTCAGTGCCTTATTGATCGTG
>JBMFPM010000268.1:0-3684 GCA_049969135.1 Anaerolineae bacterium | reverse complement strand
CTGCATTGGCAAAGGCTACCAAAGTCTCTGCCAGAGTTTCCGCTTCGGGGTGTGGCATGAGCTCCAGCAGTTGTCCGCGCCCTTTTTTCAACAATTCTCTGAGTTCCATAAGCCTATCCCCGCTTTGCTTCCCAAGAAGAGCTACCCCAGCCTTTCATCCCAATGCTAACCCTTCTGGGCTTTTTTCTCTGTTGTGGATGCTTGAGTGGCAGAATCAGCGGCCTTGTCCTTCCCTTTCTTTGCTTGAGCAGTGCTTTCTTTAGCCTTGGCTGTGGATTGTTTCGCAACAGGCTTGCGTGGCTGGCGGGCTTTCTTCCCTTTGGACACTGCCTGCTTGGCAACGGCAGATGCCGTGGGTTTGGCTTGCACGCGTATCACACTGACTACCCTATCTGTGCCTTTGAGTGGTACAAGGGCACTGCCCCGCGTGGAACGGCTTTGTTGCGGAACTTCGCCTGCTTTGATCCGGAAGGTGGCTCCAGCAGCGGAAGAAATGCCTATCTCATCATCCTCCTGTACCACACAAGCTGCTGCCAGCGGTCCAGTCTGAGCCATGGCTTTGGATGAGAAGGTCTCGATGCCTTTTCCATAACGGCTTTGGGCTGGATATGCTGTCAAGAGCGTCCGTTTGGCATAACCTTTCTCGCTCACGACGAACAAAGAACCGCCCTCTTGTACCCAATCCATCCCGATGATGTAGTCGTCTGCAGCCAACTTGATCGCATTTACGCCCGCAGCACTGCGGCCCATAGCTCGTACTTCCTCTTCCTGAAAGCGTATCGCTTGTCCCTTTGCAGTGACGAGGATCAGCTCTCGGTTGCCATCGGTGACCATGGCGCAGCGCAACTGATCATCCTCGCCCAAGGCGATAGCGGTCAAGCCGCTTGGACGGATAGCCGAGAACTCTTCTATCGGCGTGCGCTTAATGCGCCCCTGAGCCGTGCACATAGTGAGGAAGGCGCCTTCTTTGAATTCTGGCACTTCGAGCAATGCGGTCACCGTTTCATCTGATTCAGTGCTCAGTAGGTTGGAGAGAGGGATGCCTGTTGTCGAATCGGGGATCTGATGCGCTTTGATGGTAAAGCAGCGCCCCTTGTTTGTGCAGAAGAGCACGTTGTGCAGTGTATTGGTAGCCACCACGTGTTGCACCGCATCCCGGCCTGTCGAGGGAAACAGGTCGCCCCGTCGGGAAACTCTCCTCACATAGCCCCGTTGTGTAACGGCAACAAACACGTCCTCTTCTGGAATCAGATCTTCTACCCTGATCTCCTCGGCTTCCTTCTCCGAGATGCGTGTGCGTCGGGCATCACTGTAGCGCTCTTTCAATTCCTGTAATTCCGCCTTGATGACCTGAAGGATCTTGCGTGGACTGGCCAGCAGGCTCTGCAGATATTGGATCTGCTTCAACACATCCGCGTACTCTTCCTCGATTTTGCGGCGTTCCAGCGCTGCCAGCCGGCGCAGTTGCAGGTCCAGGATCGCCCGTGCTTGTATTTCCGTCAGCTTGAACTTGCGCTGCAGGTTGTGTAAGGCAGTATCGGCATTTTGCGATTGGCGGATGGTGGTAATGACTGCATCCAGGTTGTCCAAGGCGATTTTCAGCCCTTCGAGGATATGGGCACGCAATTTGGCGCGCTCAAGTTCGAAGCGGCTGCGGCGGGTGATGACTTCCTGGCGGTGTTCGATGAACAGTTGCAAGCACCTCTTCAACGACAAGACGCGAGGTTCGCCATCCACCAATGCCAGCATATTGACGTTGAACGTGCTCTGCATGGGCGTGTATTTGTACAATTGCATCAAAGTGGGCTGCGGCTCCATCCCGCGCTTCAACTCGATGACAATACGCATGCCTTGGCGGTCGGATTCGTCGCGCAAGTCAGAGATGGTTTCGATCCTTTTATCGCGCACCAACTCGGCGATGCGCTCAATCAGGCTGGCTTTGCCCACCTGATATGGGAGCTCGGTAACGATGATCAGAGATTTGCCGCCGCCCGCGTCTTCAAAGTGTGCCCTCGCCCGTACCACGATTTTCCCAGCGCCTGTCGCGTAGGCACTGCGAATGCCCTCCAACCCCAGGATGGTGCCCCCTGTTGGAAAATCAGGGCCCTTGATGAACTCCATCAACTCTTCCGCGGAAATGGAATCCATGCGCCGATAATTGTCTATGAGGAAGATCAGAGCATCGCACACTTCGCCCAGATTGTGTGGCGGCACATTGGTGGCCATGCCTACGGCAATGCCGGAAGCGCCGTTCAGGAGAAGGTTGGGCACGCGGGTGGGTAGCACCGTTGGCTCACGCAATGTGCCGTCGAAATTGTCCATGAAATCCACCGTGTCTTTATCAATATCAGCCAGCAATTCCTCTGCCATGGCTGTCAGGCGGGCTTCGGTGTAACGCATAGCGGCTGGATTGTCGCCGTCAATAGAGCCAAAGTTGCCCTGCCCATCCACTAGGAGATAGCGCATCGTGAAATCCTGCGCCATGCGGGTCATAGCATCGTAAACTGCCACGTCGCCGTGAGGATGATATTTGCCCAGCACTTCGCCAACGATACGAGCGCTTTTCTTGTAGGGCTTGTCGTGCTGCAAGCCCATGTCATTCATGGCGTAGAGGATGCGGCGTTGCACAGGCTTCAACCCATCGCGGACGTCGGGCAAGGCGCGCGAAGTGATGACGCTCATGGCGTAATCCAGATACGCCGTCTTCATCTCGCGCTCGATGTCAACCTGTCTGACAATACCAATCTCCATATCCAGGGCCCTTTCCGTACGTTGTAATTTCATTATACCCCAAAGGTGTGGGATTCCCAAGAAGGATCGATTGCTTCCGCCGACGATATTGACCATAAGAGGATAGCATGCTATACTCCCTATTAGGGAGTCCACATCATATTAGCACTGGCTGCGCAGTTGGTAGGTTGTGTGGCTTGAAAAGCCAGCATGTCCTCAATAAATTGGAGGTATCGCATGAAACGCATTGCTGTTTTGACTAGCGGCGGAGATGCACCGGGTATGAATGCGGCCATTCGCGCCGTTGTGCGCACCGGCCTTGACAAGGGCTGGGAAGTATTTGGTGTACGGCAAGGTTATGCTGGCCTCATCGTAGGCAATTTTGTCCAATTGAGGGCGCGCGATGTGAGTGGCATTATCCAAATGGGAGGCACCATGCTGGGTAGCGCCCGTTGTCTTGAGTTCAAGACGGAAGAAGGACAATTGAAAGCATTGCGCGCTTTGCATCAACAGGATATCGAGGCCCTGGTCGTGATCGGCGGCAACGGGTCGCAGCGCGGTGCCTATGACCTCTGGCGTATGGGTTTCCCGGTGGTTGGCGTGGCTTCCACAATTGATAACGACTTGTATGGTTCAGAGGTTACCATCGGCGTGGATACGGCGCTGAATATCGCTCTGGAAGCAATAGACCGGCTGAAGGTTACGGCTTCCTCCCACCAACGGGCGTTCCTCGTGGAGGTGATGGGCCGCGACTGTGGCTACTTGGCGTTGATGGCTGGCATTGCCGGCGGGGCTGAAGCGGTAGTCATCCCGGAAGTGGAAACGGACCCAGAGGTGCTGGCAGCCGAGTTGCGCTCTTCCTATGAACGCGGTAAATCCCATGCATTGGTGGTGGTGGCTGAAGGGGCAAAGTACAACGCAGAGGGCTTGCTACAGTATTTCCAGAAGCATCGT
>JBMFPM010000267.1:910-3690 GCA_049969135.1 Anaerolineae bacterium | reverse complement strand
CCTGCGATGTACAGGTCATCATCAAATAGAATATGACGGGCAAGCAATGGGTCGGTCAGCATTGCTTCCCGCTGGCCGGTTTGTTTTTGTAACCCGAGCGAAAGCATTGGCTTGGCGATAGGCCTGTTTTGGGCTACAATAGCACTGTAACACAACCTAGCTACTATGTGGAGAGCAGACCATGAGAAAACCCTTCTGGTTTATCATCCTTATCCTATTGCTGTTCCTTTCGCTACCTCAAGCTCTGCAAGGTCGCGAACTTCAGAGTGCCCATGGGTTGGTTCATTCTGCTTCCAGCCCTACCCCATTCGATGGTGTAGCACAACCCAAGAGCAGTCCGAAATTAGCTTCTGCTCTTTATCAACTCGCCCTACTCGCCCGCGACGGAGATTGGGACCAAGCCCAGCATTATGCCAACAACTGGGGGCTGAAACTTGAGAACCAACAAGTTCGTGTGGTGTTGGAAGTAAAACCGGAGGCTCTGACTGCCCTTGATCTCCTCGCAGGAGAGATGGGTCTTCGGGTGGAAACGGTATACCGCAACTATGTACAGGTTCTAGCTCCAGTTACCTCACTGTTGCACCTGGCCGACTTGCCAGGTGTGTACCATGTGCGTCTTCCTTACCGCCCTCTGCCCTTAGCTGTAACCAGCGAGGGAGTAGGAATCATTGGCGCGAATTCATGGCATGCTGCAGGGCTCCTTGGCAATGGGGTAAAAGTTGCCATTGTTGACCTGGGTTTCCAAAACTATGCTACCCTCCAAGCGAGCGGGGAATTGCCCGCAAACCTGATAGCACGGAGCTTTCGCAGCGATGGAGATATCGAAGCGGGCGAAGTGCACGGCAGTGCCTGCGCAGAGATCGTCTATGACATGGCACCCGGCGCACAACTGTACCTGCTGAACTTTGACACGGATGTAGAATTTGGTAATGCCGTGGATTATGCCATTGCCCAGGGGGTGCAAGTCATCTCTTGTTCCATCGGTTGGTTAGGAGCTGGGCCTTTCGATGGCACAGGGCCTATTTGCGACATTGTCAACCACGCTCGAGACCATGGTATCTTCTGGGCTCAAGCAGCAGGAAACGCCGCGAACAAGCACTGGGAAGGCCCTTGGTCCGATCCAGATGGCAATGGATGGCACAATTTTACTTCCACCGACGAGACCCAATCGTTCACCGCACCGGCATACACGATCATCCAAGCCAATCTGGTATGGAATGACCCCTGGGGGGCTTCCAGTAATGACTATGATCTCTACCTCTATAACGCGAACAACCAGTTAGTAGCACGCTCTACGGATTGGCAAAACGGCGACGATTTCCCTAGCGAGTTTATTTACTATGATGTGGGACCTGCTGGCGGTACATATCACCTGGTTATCCAGCGCTACTCTGCTACCGGTGTGGCCCAATTGGAGCTGTACTCATTCCAGCAGATCTTTGAATATCGGGTGCCAGCGAGTAGCTTGATCATACCTGCGGATGCAGAGGGAGCGGTAGCTGCAGGAGCAACCTACTGGGTAACGGATGCTCTCGAATCGTTCAGTTCGCGAGGACCAACCAATGACGGCCGCCCCAAACCTGAATTCACGGCGCCGGATGGGGTTTCCTCAGCCGCCTACGGGGGCTATTTCTTTGGCACATCGGCTGCAGCGCCGCATTTGGCTGGAGCCGCCGCGCTTGTCCGGGGTGCATATCCGGGCTACAGTGTAACCGATACACGCACCTTCTTGGCGCAGCGTGCTATTGACCTGGGCATTGTTGGACGCGACAATGAATACGGCTATGGCCGCATCTCCTTAGGTCCTGCACCGAGCACGCCTACTCCCACTCGTACAGCTACTGCCACAAATACACTAACACCTACAACGCCTATCCTCTCGCCAACACCAACCGCATCTGCCAGTCCCACCTGTACCTTTACCCCTACACCTACACTAACACCCAACGGCGTAAACACCATCACCCTGCAATATGGCCTCAACGGCTATTCCGGCGCCGAGGATACCTACATCTACAAATACGACCCTGACAACACCAGCTACTACTCCAGTACCACGCTCAAAGTCGGCTACAAACAACAGTATGCCGCCCTATTGCGCTTTGACCTCGCCCCTATCCCACCAGGCGCTACCATCACGCAGGCAACCCTCCAACTCTACGCCGCAGGCTGGAGCGGAACTGACATCTCTCTGGGCGCCTATGCCATCAGCCGCACTGTCTCCATCAACCAAACCACCTGGAACCAAGCACAAACAGGCATCCCCTGGGCCTCCCCAGGCTGCAACAATACTTCCACTGACCGCCGCCCCAACCCAGAAAGCACGCTCACTACCAATGGCCCAGGCAACTGGTATTCCTTCGACCTCGCTGCACTTGTCCAGGATTGGCTCAGCGGCAGAATGCCCAACAACGGCGTGCTCATGTGCGCTACCAACCTATACGAAACCAGCATCATTTACTTCGCCAGCGCCGAGCACACCACTGCTGCATTGCGCCCCAAATTAGTCATTACTTACACCCTTTCCAGTGGCCCTTCCGCAACCACCACCCCAACCCAGACGCCTACTCCAGTGGCCACCTTCACCCCCACCGCTGCTCCTTCTCGGACAGCAACCAGCACACCCACCCCTACTACCATTGCAACACCTACTCCCACACAGAGCGCAACAACACCCCCTGGTGCGGAGACTACCATCACCCTGCAATACGGCCTCAACGGCTACTCCGGCGCCGAGGATACCTACATCTACAAATACGACCCTGACAACACCAGCTACT
>JBMFPM010000267.1:0-810 GCA_049969135.1 Anaerolineae bacterium | reverse complement strand
TACCACGCTCAAAGTCGGCTACAAACAACAGTATGCCGCCCTATTGCGCTTTGACTTGTCCCCTATCCCACCAGGCGCTACCATCACGCAGGCAACCCTCCAACTCTACGCCACTGGCTGGAGCGGGGCAGATTCCACGCTAGGTGTTTATTACATCACCCGCACCACTACGCTCTCTCAAGTGACGTGGAATCAGGCACAAAGCAATAACCCCTGGGGCTTGCCAGGATGCAACGACACCACAAACGACCGCCGTATCCTTCCGGAAAGCACAGCGCAGACGACTGGTATCCAGCGCTGGTATGGTTTTGACCTCACTCCTGTTGTCCAGGGCTGGGTCAACGATACCCTAAATAACAATGGTGTATTGTTGCGCACTACATACCCCTCCTTTACGGGTACATTCCAGTTCGCAAGTGCCGAATTCAATACACCTGGCTTGCGTCCAAAATTGATTATCACTTACCGAACTACTGCAGGGCCCACGCCTACGCCCAGCGCTAGTAGCACGCCCTTCCTCATCATTGGACACATCACCGACGCACATATCGGCAGAAATGAACTCTGTTCTGCTCGGCTACCTGCCCTCGTGAGATTGATCAGCCAGCAAGCTAACGTGCTAGTGGACACCGGCGATTGCACAGAGAACGGCCTGACTACGGAGACCATCGAATATAGGCAACATATGGATGGTAATACTACAATTCCCTGGCGAGCAGTTGCGGGCAACCATGACACGCCTAGTGTCTTCACAACATACGTCGGCCCGCTAGACTGGTCCTGGGAAATTGGCGATTACCGCCTGATTGG
>JBMFPM010000266.1:0-3715 GCA_049969135.1 Anaerolineae bacterium | reverse complement strand
CGACCTGCCGGGGCCTGCCTATGCCCAGCATTTTATCGACCGAGTGTACCAGGCGGGCGTGCAGGCATTGTTGGATACCATGGTGCTGGAAGTTACTCCTCGACGAGTTCTCTATGCTACCAATGCGCGGGATGGCATCCTTGAGATCGAAGCTGGAGCAATCGTGTTCAGCATGGGCTGTCGTGAGCGAACGCGAGGAGCGCTGGCTATTCCTGGCACACGACCGGCGGGAGTGTATACCGCTGGAACAGCACAACGGTTGGTCAATATCGAAGGGTATATGCCAGGGCGTCGTTTTGTGATCCTTGGTTCTGGCGATATCGGGATGATTATGGCGCGCCGTCTGACTTTAGAGGGAGCCAAGGTGGAACGTGTGTTGGAGATTATGCCCTATCTCTCAGGGCTGAAACGCAATTACGTTCAATGTCTGCAGGATTTCGGCATCCCCTTGCAGTTGAGCCATACGGTGCGTGAGATTAAGGGAGATAAGCGTGTGAAAGCGGTTGTGTCTGTGGCCGTGGATGAGCGGTGGCGGCCGATCCCGGGCAGTGAGGAAGTAATCCCGTGCGATACTTTACTGCTTTCGGTAGGGCTTGTGCCAGAAAACGAGCTCTCTCGCCGTGTGGGCATTCAGATGGATCCCGTGACTGGTGGGCCAATCGTAGATGAGGGCATGGGCACATCCTTGCCAGGTTTTTTCGCGGCTGGGAACGTTGTCCATGTCTACGATCTGGTGGATTGGGTAACGATGGCTGGAGAAGTAGCCGGGCGCAGTGCGGCTGAATATGCCTTGGGATTGGCTCCTGCCAATGTACATCGTGCTCGAGTTGTAGCAGGGGATAATGTGCGCTATGTCGTGCCACACTTTTTGAACCCGGAGGCTCTGACAAAAGGGCCACAACAGCTACAATTACGCGTCCGTGAACCCATAGAGGAAAAGGTACATGTTGTTTTGGAGGCAGATGGTATAGAAATCTGGCACAAGACAGAGCGCTATGTGCGGCCAGGGGAGATGGTTACTGTAAAACTGACACCGGATCTCTATGAGCAGCTCAGATTTGCCTCTCATTTGACCGTGAGTGTGAGGAAACCGAAATGAAAGACAAGGTTTCCCTTATCTGCATCACCTGTCCAATGGGATGTCGCCTGGATGTCACGTTGGAAGGAGGCAAGGTGGTTTCGGTAGAAGGCCAGGCGTGCAAGCGAGGCTTGGCCTATGCGCAGCACGAGATCACCGATCCTAGACGCGTGGTAACGACCACCGTGCGCGTGAAGAACGGCCTCCATCCGCTGTTGCCGGTTTACACAGAGCGACCTTTTCCTAAATCTCAGATTTTTCCTTTGCTCCAAGAGTTGAGGCAGATTACGGTGACAGCACCTGTGCGCATGGGCCAGGTGATCCTGGCTAATGCCTTAGGAACGGGAATCAATGTGCTTGCTAGCCGGGATATGCCAGAGCAGAGGTAGGGGACGTGCGTGTCTTGGTCTTTGGTGCAGGGGCTATCGGTTCGCTGCTTGGCCACCGTCTTGCCCATGCAGGACATGATGTGGTGTTGGTGGGCCGTCCGGGATACGTGCATGCTGTCCAGGAGCACGGTTTGATCCTGGAGGATGGGAAAGCCCCTGGCAGGCATATTGTGCATCCCAGCGCAGTGGTGAATCTCTCGGATCTTCCTCCTGGCCAGCGCCAGTGGGATATGATCCTGCTGACGGTCAAAGTGTACGATACGCAGGAAGCTGCCCAAGAATTGCTCCCTTATGCCTCACAGGACACGCCGCTGTTGATCGTGCAAAACGGCGTAGGGGGAGAAGAGCTGGCACAACAGGTGCTCAGAGAGGCAACAATCATCTCCGGCGTGCTCACCATTTCCGTCTCGGTGCTGTTACCAGGCTACATACGCTTGGAAACTACCCAAGGTGGCTTAAATCTGGCTCCAGTGCAAGGGTGCATAGACATGAACAAATGGGCCATGCTCTTTTCTTCAGCAGGGCTAAGGACTGCTCTTTATCCAAGCTACCAGGCCATGAAATGGTCCAAGTTGTTGCTCAACATCTTAGGCAATGCCATCCCAGCCATTTTGGACATGACGCCAGGAACTGTCTTTGCCTGCCCAGCGTTATTCGCTATAGAAAGAGCAGCTTTCTTGGAAGCCCGGGCAGTAATGGGTGCAATGCAGCTTCCTGTGGTCTCATTTCCGCGCTATCCGGTTTCCCTGCTCGCGTGGGCAATGCAACAGGTGCCTGCTTTCTTATTGCGCCCATTGCTCATGCGTCTGATTGCATCGGGACGGGGCGAGAAAAGGCCGTCTTTGCACCTAGACTTGGCGAGTGGGCGACGGCGCTCGGAAGTGCTCTATTTGAATGGGGCAGTAGTGACCCATGCCCAACATTTGGGACTGGATGCGCCAGTCAACAGGGTCTTGTGTGATCTATTGGTCAGCATAGTAGCCGGCCAAGTCCCTTGGGAAGAATTCCGTGGACAGCCGCAGAAACTCGTCAAGAAAATACAGGATGAAGCTCCTGGTAGTTTGGCACTCTACAAGGAGGAATAGGGGCATGCAAGAATTAGAGATATGGAATGACCAAGTTCTGCTGCGTATTGCTCGTGACGCGCGACTGGCGTTTCGTCTGACAAGTGAGGAAACGTTCTACGGGGATTTTGAGTTCCAAGAGGGCGTCGTTGAAGTGGAGGGAATAGCCCCAGTGAGGGGGTTGCTTTATTATGCCATGCCTTGCGTTTTTGAGAGCCTCGTTGTGCAGCTAGAAGGCATTGCTACGCCATCTGTATTCCAAACAGTTGGTGAGTGGCCCGCCGATATTGATGATGATCAACTGGAGACTTATCCCCATCTGCATTTCCTGGAAGAACGCAAGACAGGGACTCCCTGGCGACTGGAACGCTGGTACACCCTAGCTGGGTCTTACCTTATCTTTGATAGCCAGCAGTACTTCGAGCGTCCTCGTCCGGTACAGCATGGCAAGAATTGGGAACGCTTGATGGTACAGTTGCGTCAGGTAGTAGATTTGCCTAGCTGGGCCAGTCACATGGACAGGCCTGTCGTCAATTTGATTTCTAGTAGCCGTTCGTATATAATATAGCTAGCGACGAAATGAATCCTGGGTCTACAAGAAAGCCTCTAATCCCCTCGAACAGTTTATGACACCCAGGGTGAGGACAGTGCATGAACTGAAAGTGGGAACATGCACAGTGAGTAATGGAGTGCAATACTCCATACAAGCAGGATTTTTAGAGATGTCAGATAAACTGGACCAATTCACAAAGAGGGCGCGCCAAGCTTTGGGTTTCTCCCAAGAAGAAGCCCTGCGCCTTGGCCATCGTTATATAGGCACGGAGCATCTCCTGCTAGGGCTCCTTCGTGAGCAGCAGGGAATTGCAGCCCGAGTGCTCACGCGGTTGGGAGTTACTTTGGAGCGTGCCCGCCAGTTAGTCATGGAAATGCTCGGCCGTGAGGAGCGCTCCATGAGCGCTTCCATTCAATTGGCTCCAGCTACCAAACGCGTGCTGGAATTGGCTATAGACGAAGCTCGACGCCTCGGGCATGGGTATGTTGGCACAGAGCATCTGCTGTTAGCGCTGGTTCGGGAAAATCAAGCCATCAGTGCTGGGATATTGGAGCTTCTGGGGCTTGATCTGGAGGAAGTGCGTCGGGAAACTTTTCGCGAGATGCAAGCGAGCCAGTACCAACCCGCGCAG
>JBMFPM010000265.1:0-3722 GCA_049969135.1 Anaerolineae bacterium | reverse complement strand
GGCTCAAGAACTTTATGGGCCAAATAAAAGAACATGATTCACGCCAAGAACAAAAGAAAGAATCCCCTAGATCCTCTCCGGAGCATAAAATCCTTGGTTATGGCGGCCTTTGGCTTATCCTTGATGAGGCGCACATCTGTACCTTAGGCGTGCACCCTGACTGGCGGCGGCGAGGAATCGGCGAATTGCTGCTCACGCACCTTATTGACCAAGCCATGAAGCTTAATGCCGCTGTTCTCACCTTGGAAGTGAGGGTTTCCAACTTTGCGGCGCAAAGACTCTATCAGAAATATGGCTTTATGGCCGCCGGACTGCGCAAACGGTACTACTCGGACAACAATGAAGATGCCCTGATTATGACTACCGAACTGATCACTTCGCCGTCTTTTCAAAGGCGTTTTCGAGCATTGAAATCCGCTCTGCAACAGAAACTAGCCACGCAGTTGACGCAGCCTGCCCTGTAGTGTTAGAATACAAGCCAAGGTAAGTGGTTTCTGTGGAGATTGAACGATGCAGCGCAGGACAAACTGGCTTCTAGGACTTTTCACGATAGTAGTGGATGCCACTATGATCGCGGCATCCTTCATTGCTGCCTATTTGCTACGGCGTGTCACGGAATACCCACGCCCGCTGGTCCCGCGTCCGTTCAGCTACTATAGCGGCATGTTGTTCATCCATATCGTAACCTTGCTTGCTACCTTTTTCTTTTACCGGTTGTATCATTTCAAGCGCGGCCTTTCGCGCATTGACAAATCCTATTCCATTATAGCCGCCATTTCTTTTGGCACCATTGCCTCAGTAGCACTAACTTCCTTTGTCTACAAGAACGAGCTAGACTATCCCCGCGCCATGGTCATCTACGCCTGGGTCTTGTGCATCCCGCTGGTCATGATTGGGCGGCTGCTCACCGATTACCTCCACACCCACTACCGCATCGCGCATCCCACACGGGTGATCATTGTGGGCGCGGGCGATGTGGGACGAATGATCCTGCAAAAGATCAACCAATCCCCTAAGCTGGGGTATCAGCCAGTTGGATTTGTGGACGATAACCCTGGGCGCAAAGAAGTAAGTGGATTGCCGGTTCTGGGCAATCGCAACCAACTGGGTTTTCTCATCCGTGAGCATGGCGTACAGGAAGTCATCATTGCCTTGCCCGAGGCCAGCCATGAGGAGATCCTGGACCTCATCTCACAGGCCGAGCGCGAAAAAGCCACTGTGCGTGTCTTCCCGGACGTGTTTCAAATCATCGCTTCTGAAATTAGCATTGATGACCTGAACGGCCTGCCTTTGCTTACGGTTCGCGATGTAGCGTTACGCGGCTGGCGGTTAGCTGTGAAACGTGCCATGGATATTGTTGTCAGTGCTGCAACATTAATCCTCCTCTCGCCATTAATGCTGCTCATTGCGCTCCTGATCAAACTCGATTCTCCCGGACCGGTGTTCTACACTCAGGAGCGTATGGGGCTGGATGCGAAGCCATTTCAAATACTCAAGTTTCGTTCCATGCGCGTGGACGCAGAGCAACAGACTGGTCCGGTATGGGCTACGCGGAACGACCCCCGTGTGACTCGTCTGGGCGCCTTTATCCGCCGCTACTCCCTCGACGAACTGCCCCAATTCATCAACGTATTGCTGGGCGACATGAGCCTGGTAGGACCACGTCCAGAGCGGCCTGTTTTTGTGGAGCAGTTCCGTCAGATTGTGCCCCGCTACATGGAGCGCCACAAAGAAAAAGCTGGCATCACCGGCTGGGCCCAAGTGAATGGCTTGCGTGGCGATACCTCCATCGTTGAGCGCACCAAATATGACCTGTGGTATATCGAGAACTGGTCGCTACTTCTAGACATCAAAATCCTGATCAAGACCTTCTTCAATATCTTCCGTGACAAAAATGCATACTGAGCAGCCGGTGCCTCTCCGAGCAACACTGAAATAAAAGCACCAGAGAGCCTTTGGCCCTCGCGAAGGCTCTTTTTTTGTTAGACTTTTATATGAATTGGCTCAAACATATTGACAAGAACGGCATATCATGGTATGATTTTAGCACTCAATAGAGATGAGTGCTAAATATGCGGTTTTTGACGGGAAAGCGGACAGGGAAATGGTCGAAGAATTGACGGAGAGAAAGCAAGCCATTCTGGGCATCGTGGTGCGGGAATATATTGCAACGGCCAAGCCAGTCGGCTCTGACGCTATTTGCCAGCGCTATGGCTTGGGTGTAAGCCCAGCCACGATCCGCAATGAATTTGCGGAACTGACCGAAATGGGCTATCTCATGCAGCCCCATACATCGGCTGGACGCGTGCCGACGGCAAAGGGCTATCGCTATTTTGTGGAAAAGCTCATGGAAGAGTCGGAGTTGCCTTTGTCAGAGCAACTTATGATCCGACACCAGTTCCACCAGATCAGCCTCGATCTGGACCAGTGGATGCGACTGGCGGCCGCTGTCTTGGCGCGCACTGCCCAGAGTGCCTCGCTCATCGCTGTGCCCCAAGCCCGTCAAGCCCGCTTCCGTCATGTGGAACTCATCTCTATCAGCGAACTGACCGGCTTGATGATCCTGGTGCTGCAAGACAGCTCCGTACACCAACAGATGATGGTGTTCAGCAAGCCTGTGGCACAGGAGGAACTGAGCCGGGTATCCAACAAACTGAATCAACAATTCGCTAATCTCGATGCCCATCAGGCTCAGGCAATAGTACAGGCAACAACCTACACAGAGCAAGATGCTCTCGAGGCTGAAGTCAGCAAACGCATTGTCGAACTGATGCAAGCCCATGAAACACAGGGCGCTCGGGAGATTTACCGTGATGGGCTGGTGCACATCCTGCGCCAACCGGAATTCATCGAGATCGAACGGGCACGCCAGGTCTTGCAAGTGCTGGAACAGGATAGCATGTTGCAAGCCATCCTCAGCGAAGCCCAAACAGCCAACGGCGTCCAAGTGATCATTGGCAATGAAAGCAAATGGGCTGAACTGCGGGATTGCAGCCTGGTATTGTCTGGCTATGGCCTGCCCGGCGAAGCGAATGGCGTCCTTGGCGTCCTGGGCCCTATGCGCATGCCATACGGGCGAGCGGTTTCTGCCGTACGTTATGTCGCTAGCCTGTTAAACGACTTGCTGCACCGTCTGTACGGAGAGTAAAAGCAGCACAGGTAAGCGTTGTTACTGCTTGGATACCATGCAGGAGGATACGATGACTATGACCGATGAGGACAAAAGCCAGATTTCGAACCAAGCGGAACAGCAAGAACCGTCCGCAGAACCACAAGCGGAGGTAACAGAGACGATCACACAAGCTGAAGAGGAGGCAAAGGACATCACATCCCTTCAGCAAGAAATTGAGAAACAGAAGAAACTGGCTGAGTATCATCTGGAGCAATGGAAGCGCACGGCAGCAGATCTGGAGAACTATCGCAAGCGCGTGGACAAGGAACGAGCAGACTGGCTCAAGTTCGGCCAGGCATCTCTATTTACTGAGTTGCTCCCGGTCCTGGATGACCTTGATCGTGCGTTCCAGACGCTGCCAGCGGTGCTCCGCAGCTTTTCCTGGGTCGAGGGCCTAGCGCTTATCGACCGCAAGCTGCGCCTGTTGTTGGAGCAAAGAGGCCTGAAGGAAATCGAGACAGATGGCAAACCGTTCGATCCATCTGTCCATCAAGCCGTGTTGCACCAGGAGAATAACAGCTACCCCGATGGCCAGGTGATTGCCACCGTA
>JBMFPM010000264.1:0-3725 GCA_049969135.1 Anaerolineae bacterium | reverse complement strand
CATACAAGCCAATGGCAGTCAGCGCGATCGTGATCCCCATAATGATATAATCTATGCGGTTCAGTTTCAGTGGACGTGTGGGCGTTGGCTTGCCGGTGCCAAAGGCGCGTATCTCCGTAGCAATGGTGATCTGCTCGGTGAGCATGGCAGCTCGGCGCATCAGCGGCTTCATCAGTGGCATAGCCCGGCGGACGATTTTGACCGGGTTGGCGTAGCGCAGAGTCCAGCCGCGCAAGCGCTGCGCGCTCAAGATGTGATCCACGACTCGTTGCAACTGTGGGATCAGTTTGTAGGCGATCGAGACTACAAAGATTACCGGACGCGGCACTTTGAGCGTGAGGAGCGTGTCAGTCAACTCAGCCATGGAGGTCGTGTAGATAAACACAAAGGCATAGGAAGCCACGATCACGGTGCGCAACTCCGCAGCAAGCATCCACATCAAACTGCCATAGGTCAAGCCCACGCGCCCTGCCACAGGCAATGTAACGAGTGCAATGGGAGTCGTTGCCCAAGTCTTGTCCAGAACTTTGAAGAGGTTCGGATTCGTCTGGCCGATAGCCGTAAGCGTAACCGGGTAGAGGCTAGTGACAATGGCCAATGCCACGACCTTGAACCAGCCTAGGGGCAGTTTCGAAGCTCGGATGAGCAGGATGGCCGGTATCACCAGCAGCAATTGATAGCGCGGATCCCACCACAAGCCTGCTAGCAAGCCAATGCAGCCAAAAACTACGAGCTTGGTCAATGTCTGCACCCCTTTGTGGATGGGGGTATCCCGCGATTCGTATTCCAACCAATACGCCATTTCTCATGCCTCCCCTGGTTTCAGATTGTGGAGAAGGATGTCACGCATCTCTTCCACGGTCAAAATATCGCCAGGGAATCCCCTGTCTGCCAGCCTCTGGCCCAGTTGAGTGATTTGCGGTGGTTTGATGTCTGCCTCGAGCAGCTTTTCGGGGCGCGAGAAGACATCGCGTGTTGGGCCATCGGCGATGATCTCTCCCTTGTTCATCACGATCACACGGTCGCAGTAGCGTGCCACGGTCTTCATCGTGTGGGTGATGATAATGATGGTATGGCCGGCAGCGCGCAATTGCTCGATACTGTCCATCATCACCTGCGCTCCCCACGTATCCAAACCTGTGGTTGGCTCATCAATGAGCAGGATGTGCGGTTTCAGCGGCAGGATGCTGGCAATAGCGAGAAATGTCTTCAGATCCTCGGGCAGAGACATGGTATAGTCTGATTCGTGTCCCTTTAGCCGGAAGACCTCGATCGCTTCCTGTACCAGCGCCTTGGCTTCTTTTTCTGGGATATCCATCATCATGGGCGCGAAGGCAACTTCTTCCCACACGGTATCGGCAAAAATCTGGTCATCAGGGTTCTGGAACACATAGTTGATCATCTTGATGACTTGTCGCAAGTCCATCTTAGTAATATCTTTGCCCATTACTTGAACTAACGCATCGCGGTTCGTGGGCTTTAGCAATCCTACCAGATGACGGGCTAGGGTCGTTTTGCCTGAGCCGTTCTGCCCGATAATGCCCACAATTTCCCCAGAGCGCACACTCATCGAAACACCCCTGAGGGCGTGGATATCGGGCAGGTAGACGTGGTGCACGTTCTCGACGTGCACGATTTCCTCACCAAAGGAGCGTTGCTGACGTTCGCCGTAATAGGGCGGTACTTTGATGCGCTCAATGCCTCTTTCGTCGAGCAAGCGCTGCATCTCTGCCACCGCTTCGTCCAGCGTGACGGGGATGTGGTTCACGGGCACCCCTGCCTCGCGCAAGCCCCCGAAGAGGGAGCTCACCTGTGGGCGTCCGACGCCGATTTCATCCAGGATGGGGTCAGCAAAGAGGGAGCGTGGGCCATCCTGGATAACTTCACCTTTGTGCAGGGTGATGACTCGGTCAACTTTTTCCGCCACTGCCTCGATGTCGGCGCCGGCCTCGGAGATGATCGTCACTGTATCCGAACCACGCCGCGCTACATGTTCCACCACAGAGAGCACGCGTTCCTTGCCCACCGGGTCGAGCATGGCAACCGGTTCATCCAACGTCAGCACACGCGGCATCATCGCAAGGGCGCCTGCGATAGCCAAGCTCTGCTGCTCTCCGCCGGATAGATCGTTGGGGTTCCTTTCCTCAAACCCCTTCAGTTCCGCCTGCTCTATCGCATATTGCACGCGTTTTTCGATCTCTGCGAGAGGCAAGCCCAGGTTAGCAGGGCCAAAGGCAATGTCATCGCGAACGGTGAGGGAGAAAATCTGCACCTCTGGGTTCTCCAGGACGATGCTGACATAGCGTGCCATTTCGCCAATGGTCTGTTCTTTGACGCGCAGCCCATTGACAATGACTTCGCCCTCATAATCGCCGGCATCAACAAAGGGGATGATGCCAATCAAAGATTTCAGCAGCGTGGTCTTGCCGGCGCCAGCGCGGCCAATCAGGCCTACTACGCTGCCTCCATCTATCTCTAAATTGATGTTCGAAAGGGCTTTTCTCTTAAAGCCCCGATAGCGAAAACCATAATTCTTCAGTTCAATAAGAGCCATTCACAAACCTCATCTGCAAATTTGAGCCGCCCCAGGGCGCAGGGCGGCTCGTTGGGTTGTATCGCCATGATGTGGCGGAGGTCAAGGGGTGAAGTGCGAGGCCGTTTGAACTACGCTTGGTAGCGCATCTTGACTCGTCCTGTCACGCTTCGTGCAGCCAGAGCCCAGATGGCTAGCTCTCCTCCGCTTCCGCGCGGCCTCTTGCCCAGGCCTGCCGCACCGCATTCCCTGCCAGGTAGCCAATGGGCACAAAGGCGAGGGCGCTCAGTACCCAGTAGGGCAGGAAGGGGAAGGCGGGTTGGGGCAATACCCAGTCTCCTGCGATTCTGACCGCAGCAGCCTCCCATGGGTTACCGATGATATAGTCGCCCACCAACCATGCGATCTGGTGCACTGGCTCCGAGAGGATCCAGGCGGTGAGGAAGGCGGGCCAAAAAGCGCGCTTGCCACGGCTATGTACAAAGCGGAAGAACATGTAGCCAGCGTAAGCCCAAATGGCAGCATCGAAGAGAGAATAGGGCAGGATGTTGACAAATACGGAAGGCCCACCGGAGACCCAGAAAGGATGGATGAAGAGGCGACCCAGTATTTGCCCTACCAGCAGTCCGAAGAAGGAAATGATGCTACCAAACAGGGCAGCAGAGGCAGCGATGACCATTGCCTGAAAGTCCAGGCGGATGCCCTCGCTCAGTGCAGCCACGGCGAACAAGGCACCAATCACACCGATAGCCACATAGGTGTAGGGAGCGCCGACCTTGACCTTCATGCCTTCCACATAACGTCCAGGCATCACGTTCCACTCAGGTACCTGGGCGAACTTGTACATCCAGTAGACAGCGAAAGGAAGAGCACCCACAAAAGCAAAGATCCACAAGAGCAGAACTCGCTGCGGAGACCCTGAAGGCCCCATACCAGGTCCCCATGGCTGCATCACCAAGATTGCAATAGCCGTGATCACCAATCCGACGATCATGATCAGGCGTAACGTCCGTTCGTTCACCTTTAGCCTCCTTTCTTGTTGTTAAGGATTCACCACTAACGTGCCCACTTGCCTGATGCACTCACTCCTTGACCACTCATGGGAAAGGCGCCCTCTTTCCACATAAGCTGTATTATAAGCTTACTTTAGCACTTCCGCAAGTGCTGCATCAAATGCCGCAACCACTCGATC
>JBMFPM010000263.1:0-3729 GCA_049969135.1 Anaerolineae bacterium | reverse complement strand
GTGAAGGGCCAGCGTAGCAAGGCCAGGTTGCAACCTGGTCTTGCTATTTTATTTCAGGAAAACCTTTCCGTATCCTCTGATCCGCCCATCAGAGAAATGGCGGTTATATTTGCACTCAATTCGTTTGCAGATTTCTTCACCAAACACATCGTCGTGCTCCGATATGCGCCCTTCTCGCACGAGCAGATTTTGCTTGGCAGGGTGAGCCAGCAAGTCCGCAATCTGAAGCCCAGCGATGTTAGCCTCCTTGCGCTTGAGCTTAATCTCCTTGCTGGTCAATACACGCTGAAAGAAAGTAGCATCACGGAAAAGCGTTCCAGAGTTGTAGACATTCCAATAAGCTTGTTGAAGTTGTCGGTCCTCTGTACCTCCACGGCTTTCTGCCATGACATCTCCTTGAGCATTGAAGTGATTCAGAAAACCACAGTAACGTTCCAGCAGGGCAATCAGACAGTAGTGATAGGGGTGAAAAGCCGCGGTTCCGTAGCGCTCGATATGGCTCTTTTTGTCAATCACAACCAGGATCAGGGTATAGTCTTGGGTGGTAAGGAACTGAAGAAGGTCTTCGTTGAACCGGCGCTCGCATTCACGATCACGCAATCTCCAAAAGGGGCCTCGTCGATTGATCACATCTTTACGGTGCAGAATAACAGGTTCATCTGGATTATGAGGGAAATGGGTTTGTTTCAGGTATTCCAGCGCAGGCTGAAACTGAGCCCGATAAGACTCGGTGTCCACAAAGAGTCCTAGAAGGCCCAAGTAACGCTTGGCTGGGTTGTCCAGAGCGTGGTAAGTGTGGTCACCTGACTCATCTATGTAAAGGCGATATCGTCTCATTTTTCTGTAATGCTCCATTTACCGGCTAAAGCCGCTACTCCCTGCTAAGGCCAAGCCGCTACTCCAGCTAGAGCCCCCTTCACTTTGATGGGAGTGGAGCCTTTAGGCGGGGTAAGATTCTAGGTGGGGTCTTCAAGTTGCTTTGGCCTACTGAGGTTATCCTCCTTGGTATAGTCTATCACCGGGTATCGCTCCCAACAGTCAGCTAGCCATTGTTCACCGTTCTTCCGCAGGTAATAGCGATAGCTGGAAAACTCCCAGTCCCCTGGGTGCGCTACATAACCGTGCTTGACGGGGTTGTTATGGATGTAGTTGAAATGCCGCCACAGGCTGGCCTCGCTCCGTATGCAGGTGTCCCAGTAGTTATGCCACACCTGACGGCCCACTGTGTCGTCCCACAGGTTGAGTCGGCGGGCGGTCGCTCCGTGCAGGCGCCCAAGAAGGCGGGATAGGTCTTTGCCTATATTGGTTTTGAGCAGGAGATGGTAGTGGTCGTCCAAGATGACCCAGGCTCGCAGGATAACACCGAATTCAGTGATCAGTTCTTTGAGTTGATCGCGAACCAACGCCTTGGCGCGTCCCGAAGCCAGAAAGCGTGCATGGTCTAAGGTAGAAACGCTGATGAAGTACCAAGCATCGTCCAGAAAGATGTGCGGTGGATGATGATCTCCCATGAGTTATCTCCAATAAACTAAAGTTTTGACTCCCTTCTTCTGTTGTTCTCAGGGCATGAGTCTCTAGGCAGCTTCTTGGTGAGTCTTCAACGCTCTGTCTTATGGAGCGAGCCTTTAGGCAGTCTCGGCTAATGTCTGAATTTCCTCTCTAAGGGAATGGAGCCTTCGGGCGACTCCGGCTAACGTTTGAATTTGTTCTTCAAGGGAGTGGAGCCTTCAGGCGGAGCAAATGATCCGGCTAAAGCCTCGAGTCCCGCTTGGTAAAGTTCCCAGTTCACTCCCCGCCTCCGCATGGACTGTGCCTTGCTCAGCTGCATCTTCACCAGGTCCACCACCGCGCGATAGACCTCCAATTCTAACGCCTGAATTTGTTCTTCAAGGGAGTGGAGCCTTCAGGCGGAGCAAATGATCCGGCTAAAGCCTCGAGTCCCGCTTGGTAAAGTTCCCAGTTCACCCCCGCCTCTGCACTGACCGCGCCTTGCTCAGCCGCATCTTCACCAGGTCCACCACCGCGCGGTACACCTCCAGTTGTTCCTCCTCCGTCAGTCCCAGCGCCTCGAAGACTACCTGATCCAGCGCCCGCCGGTCGGGCAGCACTTTGTTCAGCGCGACATCGTTGGGGTCAATGTTGCTGTAGTCGCGATTGGGCTTGGGCAGACCTAGTTCCTCGAAGAGATTCTTGATCTGCCGTTTCATATACAGTGGTTGCTCCAAAGCAATCGAGGGCGATAGAACATAGCAATTCGCAACCTCATAGACTGTAAGATCAAGCAATCCCTGCCCAAGCTCTGTTCTTGAACCGAGTTCTAGAAAGAAAGTGGTGATAGTCGAATTCAGAGTCGCTACCAAATTAGTCTTATTTTCAACTGGACAGTAGACTTCGTAAAGTCGTTTGTCAATTACTACAGATTTTGCATTATCAAAAGCACGATATAGATCAGTAACACTGCTTGGGGATACAATGGGTGGCGCATGCTTCTGTCCTAAATCCCACCAGTGTGCTCTCCCAGCACAAGTGGGTCTTTTATCGTAACCTTGGCCTTCGCCCCACTCGATATAAGCCAGGGCGTGTGCCTGTCCATCGTGCTTCAGTTGCTGTTTCGTCTTGTGGCACATGAAGATTCTGTAGCGTAGCTCCTCCGGCCGCACGATGATGCTGCGCACCTCCCTAGGACTTTTGATCACGGGCTTCAGGAACTCTGCTTCCAGATAGCCTTCCCACCCCGCGCCGTTGCGCACGTGCACGAGCCCTTCAGGAGCGGGCTGACCAGTAGGCTCCAGGTAGAAGAACTCGTTGGCACCGGTCTTGATTCCAAAACGCACTTCGGCGATTTCGCCCAGGCGCACCAGTTTTCCCTTGCCTTTCTCCAAGATGGTGAAGTAGATGTCCGGAGCGCGCAGGTATTTGCCGCCCCATTTGCCGCCGCCATACTGCAGCGCCTCAATGGCTGTCCAATCCAGTGCGCTTTGTGCGTTTCCTTCTGACGGCTGTGCGCCGTCCGCATAGAGGTCACGATGGGTGATGGGATAGACGCGCATGTCCTCATTGTGCATCACGTCGCGAGCGTGCTCCACTGCCAACAAGTTGGGGACGGTGAGCACCTCCTCGAAGGGCTTTTTGTAGGCGATGAACCGCGCTACGTGGCTCCAATCCGCTTGCCCGTTCTCTGGCCTTTGCAGCAGGACAATGACCGTATTGACGTCGCTTGCGGTAAAGCTGCGCTTGGCGTGGTTGTCAATGACCTGCCGGATGCGCATGTGACGCAGGAGGAATTCCTGCAGTTCGGCGCCATAATCCACATCCAACCAGGAGTTGGAGTTGATGAAGCAGAAGACGCCTCCTGGGCGCAGCAGGGAGAGGCCGGCATAGTAGAAGTAGACGTATAAATCGCTCTTGCGGTCAATGCGCGCCGCGTTGCCCCATAGAGCAGCAACCCCACGGGCAAGCTGATTTTTGTAGCGCTGCTTTTGGGCACGCCACTCTTCGGCGCTGTAGTCATCAGGGTTGAGTGTCGGCGGGGCAATTTCTTCCTGGCGCACATAGGGAGGATTGCCGATGACAATGTCAAAGCCGCCCTTTTCCACAAATACCTCGCCAAAGCCCACATCCCAGACAAAGAAGGGCGGTGTCTTGCCGGTGGCGAGTTCTGCCCGTGCTTTTTTCAGTGCCTCGAACCTAGCGTTCAGCGCTTTCAGGCGCTGGCGTTGCGGGTCGCTG
>JBMFPM010000262.1:0-3760 GCA_049969135.1 Anaerolineae bacterium | reverse complement strand
TCGAGCTTTGCATAGTTTCACACTACGACGCGGGCATCTCTATCAGACATCCATGCCCGCAAAAGCGACACGACAGTGGAGTATCCATGCCAATAGTACCTAAGTGCGAGAGCAAGACATGCGGTGGATACCTAACGTAATATACAATTGTGTTATTGATTTGACACAATTCCGATATTCATGTACAGTAGCATTGAGAGGTATATGGCAGCCCAATGACAATATTTGATGGCTTTGGAGCGCATTCATGCCCATTATCCTAGCAGCGAATCGCAACAATAGAAAGTCATCACCTATAGCAGCCTTGGCATCACAGGGTTACGAAAGCAGATTGCTGCCTCACATGAATAGGCTGCTCAGAGTGCTATTCGTCGCCTCTTTAGCACTAAGTTGGGTTTTTGGGGCAGTTGTTCCAACACGGTCTCAAGTGGGTGCCGGGACTGGCGTGCGTTACTTCCATGCGACAGGGCACAACGTCCAAGGCGAATTCCTGGCCTTTTTCGATAGATATGGAGGGGAGGAAATTTTCGGGCTGCCGCGTACGGAGGAATTCATCCAGGATGGCCTAAAAGTCCAGTATTTCCAACGTGTGAGGATGGAGCACCATCCTTACAATCCCGCCCCTTATCGAGTGCAGCTTACGTTGCTGGGAGATCTATTAGGATACCGCGCTCCACCTATTCCTGCGTCTAGCATCCCGCCACCTAGCCATCCGCAACGGCGCTATTATCCACAGACCGGACATACGCTCTCGTATACCTTTCTGGAATATTTCGATCGTCACGGCGGGTTAGATGTGTTCGGCTACCCGATTACTGAGTTAATACTGGAGAATGGGATCGTTGTACAGTATTTTCAACGGGGCAAGATGGAGTGGCATCCGGAGAACCCAATACCTTATCAAGTGACATTGGGCAATCTGGGAGATGAGTACATCAGGCGTACGAATTTGCCGGCGTCTTATCTTGCGCCTGTTGCACCTTTGTCCGCGCCCGCCGAGCCGCAAGGACAAGCCGAACCCAGACCCACGGAGATTGTTCCACCTTCGCCTATTCCTCCTGAGAAAGGGCTGCCTACTCCGCCTAGTGAGATACCACAAATCATCCCCACTATTCCTCCGACGCCTGTTTTGCCTGTTGCGTTTGCGGTCTCAACCTGGGTGAAGTATCCGATGCCCGGACAAGGTGGCCCCCAAACGGTTTATGTACGCGTGATGGATAGCTGGGGGAATGGAGTCGCCAACGCTAGTGTAGAGGCCACGGTGCATTTTCGGGGTGGTGATCAAGTGTTCAGTGCTGGCAGCACGGATGCTTCCGGGTATTGTTCGTTCACATTTAGCATTGGCGATCAACCACTTGGCTATACCGTGCTGATTGATGTCCGTGTAACGTATGGCGGGCGGACGGTAACGGCACAGACTTCGTTTATCCCCTGGCGATAAGGATGACCTATTCCCTCTTGTTGAGGGTAGATATATCTCCTTCCAGCACTCTCTTTATCTGTCCGTTTTTAAGCCGTAGCAACAAGGCGCCTTCATCATCCACTGCTTCTGCGATGCCGCGCCATTTACCCTGATCCGTGTGCAATTCGACCCATTGCCCCAAGGTCTCCAGAGCGCTTGCCCATTCTGTCGCTGGCCATGCACCGGCGCATAACGCCAGGTAGCGCTCTTCGATGCGCAAGAGGATTTGCTGGAGCAATCGCGCCCGCGGGACTGGCTGTTCCAACTCCTGGCTGATGCTCGTGGCGTTGAATTCAGCGGGCAATAAGCCGGCATCCAAATTCACATTCAGGCCTATCCCAACTACTGCATAATCCAAGTGTTGGCCGGAGCTGCCTATCTCTGTCAGTATGCCACCTGCTTTTCGACCATGCAGCAGGATATCATTGGGCCACTTAAGTTGCGCTGGCAGGCCAGTGAGCTCGCGGATGGCTTGCCTGACGCCTAATCCACAGACCATCGTCAAGCCCTGTATGCGCGCCACGGCGAAGTTTGGGCGGAAGATAAGGGAGAACAACAGCGATGTCCCCTTTGGTGCTAACCACTGTCGGCCCAGCCTTCCTCTGCCCATTGTCTGTTGGTCAGCAATGACCATAGTACCTTCTGCCGCGCCCTCACTGGCCAGAGCTTTGGCTACGGTATTGGTAGAGTCAATGACATCATAGTAGACAAGTTGCTGGCCTAGAAACTGGGTGCGCAAACCATCTGAGATGGCTTGTGGTGTTAAATCGCCCAAACTGCCTCCCTCGTTACACTTTGGGATATGATAGTCCCTTTATCGCTTGACTGCCAACTTACACATGCGGGCGCAAAGCAGGTAGGCTACTTTGAGGATTTTGCATTCAAAGTTATAATTTTTCCCTAAAGCATAATTGCTGTACAAACCCGATCCTCTTGGTGCATGGAGGTTGAATGACGCGCATCATTCTCGTTCGACATGGACAGACGGCGTGGAATCAAACAGAGCGCATCAGAGGCCAAGTAGACATACCTCTGGATGAGGTGGGACTGGCCCAAGCTGAAGCTACTGCCACACGGGTGGCGGATGAATGGGAACCCGCTGCGATTTATAGCAGCCCTCTGCTACGAGCTGTGCAGACGGCGCAGGCGATTGCCCGTAAGTGTAACCTGGATGTACAAATTGTTGAGGGCATGAATGACATGAATTTTGGACAGTGGCAAGGCGTGCCCTATGATGAGGTTGAACGCCGCTGGCCTGAACTGGTGCATGCCTGGCTGAGAGCACCACATACAGTTACTTTTCCTGATGGTGAGAATTTGGCGATAGTGCGCCAACGGGCTATGGCTGCCCTCAATCAGCTTATCGAGCGACATCCAAACGACGAGATCGTTATTGTTGCCCATACCGTGGTGAATCGCGTTTTATTATGTGCTGTATTGGGGCTCGAGAATTCCGAGTATTGGCGCATTGGGCAGGATACCTGTGCGATCAATGTCATTGAGTGGCGCAAGGGCAAGTTCTTCATTCACTCTCTGAATGACACTTGCCACCTGCGCCAGAAGGTAGCTTTTCCATTATCTCAATCCCAGGTATAAGGGAGATGATCGTGTATCAAGCAGTATTTTTCGATGCTTTCAATACACTATTTGGCACGCGTTGGGCTAAAGATGCCCCTACGAAGAGATTGCCCTTTCAGCAAACGATGAAACACTTTTTCCATAATCTTGATGCAAACCTGCAAGCAGTATATGGCCGTGCACGTGCCGGTGAGGCTGGTTTCCCGGCGCGTCTCTTTGCTGCCTTTGCAGATTGGTCGGGAATGGCGAGAATCGGGCCGATGGGGTTGCTGAGGCGGGATGAAACCGCTATTGCTAGCTGGTTCCGTGTCTATTCGGATGCCTTGTATACATTGCAGGTGCTGAGTGAGACCTGCAAACTAGGGATCATTTCCAACGCTTGGCCCTACCTGGAATCATTGCTGCATTTTCTTGGCCTTTGGCCTTACTTTGAAAGCGTGGTCATTTCTGCTAAGGTTGGGGTGAGCAAACCCAACCCAGCGATCTACGAGCTTGCTTTGAGGCTACTCCATATCAATGCTGAGCAGGCTATTTTTGTAGACGACATTCCGAAGAATGTGTTAGCGGCAGAACGAGTGGGACTCAAAGGGCTGTGGCTGTTACGGACGCCACTGCCTGCGGAGCGAGTTCCTACCGCCTATCGTCATCTGACTCAGATTTACTCACTTCAGGAAGTAATCCCGCTTGTTCACGGAGTGTGAACAATGCCCCGACCGGAGG
>JBMFPM010000261.1:0-3764 GCA_049969135.1 Anaerolineae bacterium | reverse complement strand
ATATAGGCGCTCCAGGTCACGGTCTAGGTCTTGCGCGCGGTCTACATAGGTACGTTCTGCGGCAAGGTCTACCACAATGCCCGGAAAATTTTCGGAAAATTGCGCATACATGTTCTCCTGGTAAGAGCGCTTGGGCAGTTGTGGCCAGACGGGTATCTGTGGCAAATACTTCAGTGTCCAATCCCAAGCTTCTGTGACGCTGCTCAATGGGAGACTGCCTAGGGCTGCGGGTAACCAAGCGGGCTGAAAGTTGTTGGGCATGTGCGCTTCCTTTCTCTTTATTCAATGCCAGGGGATGGTGTATTCTTGCTTTGTGGGAAGGAAGGCGATCCTTGGCCACTGCGCTGTGCGGCACTATTCTTAACCCTCTTCAGTCCCAAGGCGAAAGGCGGATAGACGATCCCCTCCTCGGTGACGATGCCGGTGACATAACGATGAGGAGTAACATCAAAAGCGGGGTGAGCTGCGCGAATTCCTTCCGCACAAATGGGCACACCGCGAATGTGCGTTACCTCACAAGGATCGCGTTCCTCAATGGGGATGTCTGCACCGCTGGCGATGTTCAGGTCTATCGTGGAAGTAGGCGCAACGGAGTAGAAGGGGATGCCGTTCTCCTTTGCCAATACTGCCAAAGAGTAGGTGCCAATTTTGTTGGCGACGTCACCGTTGGCAGCGATGCGGTCCGCACCGACCAGCACAATGTCCACCTTGCCACGGTACATGAAATGGCCTGCCATATTGTCCGTGATGAGCGTGCACGGGACACCTGCTTGCTGCAGTTCCCAGGCGGTCAGCCTGGCTCCTTGCAAAAATGGCCTCGTTTCGTCCACCCAGACATGAATGCGTTTACCTTGTTCGTGTGCCGCACGGATAACGCCCAAGGCAGTGCCATAATCCACGACAGCTAATGCCCCGGTGTTGCAGTGGGTCAAGATGTTGTCGCCGTCTTGGATCAGGATCGCACCATGTGCGCCCATGCGCTTGTTGACCTCAACATCTTCATCGGCAATGCGTTGCGCTTCTTCCACGACGGCACGGATTACCTGCTCAGCAGTTTTCCATTGAGGGTTGTTGGCTACTTCGCTCATGCGGCGGATAGCCCAGAAGAGGTTCACGGCAGTAGGGCGTGTCTGTGCGAGCAAGTCTGCAGCGCGCTCGAATTCTGCAAGCACCTGAGCACGCGAACTGGCTGGGCAGTGTGCCACAGCCAATGCTAAGCCAAAGGCGGCGGCGGCACCAATGGCTGGGGCGCCGCGAATTTTCATCGTCTTGATGGCTTCGGCAACATCGCGGTAGTCTGTGTACTCCAGGACGACAAACTCGTGCGGTAGTCGTTGTTGATCAATCATCCTGACCTTGCCATCATGCCACTCGATTGTACGCACCCATCCTCCTTGTTTCGGGCAAAAAAATTCTCTCCCGATGGGAGAGAAGATACATGCTTCCCTCTCATCTTTCAGTCCCTTTCGCTTCTTATCAAGCTTAAGGGCTGCCGGAATTGGCACCATGAGTGCTTCTAGTCCTGTAAGTCTGATAGTCCGATGGCCTGCTAGTCTAGTTTTTGGTTCTTCAACTATCGGACTAGATAATTGACTAGTGACCACTCTGGTTGCCGGGGTTTCACAGGGCCGGTCCCTCCACCCCTCTAGATAAGAGTGTGTGCACAAGTAATTCAGTTTGCGAACGCGGCTATACTAGCACAGAAGCATGGATTTGTCAAACTACGTTTCTTGCAATTTGTCCGTCACATGTCCTGCTGACACAGCTTCATGCGTACCAACTGCAAGACCTGGTCAGCCAAGCGTAGCGCCTCCTCTGCAGCAGCCCGGTTATACACGCGGGCAGGAATGCTGTCCGGCAGGCTGTTCGGGTAGCGCGCAGGGACATAGTAACCATCTGGGGCACCTCTTCGATCTGCTTCTGCCTGTTCGAGCCAGCGCAAGCCTTCTGCTCTAGCATCGCGCCTCATAAAGCACCTTCCCTTCTCGTAGAGCTTGGCGTACCAGAGAGGTGTGAGCCATTCGTTGCATTTCACTGGGGGTGTAAACCAGCAGGTCAGTTGCTACTCGTGGCTGCAAACGGCGATATAGTTCTACAGTGCGCTCCAAAAACGAGAGTGGAGTATCCCAAATGATCAGCAGGTCAAGGTCGCTGTACAGTGAGGCTTCGCCGTGCAGCAGTGAGCCAAAGAGGATGACGCGCTGCACGCCCATTTCCGCGGCAGCTTTTGTCAGTCGCACCAACTCTCTTCGAAGTGCTCTGCGATGGGCATCCCGCCGCTTGGCTAGTAATTGTCGGGTAGCGCTAACATTATCCTTTTCCATGTTCTTTCACAGGAGTCAGCAGCATGCGTTATGTGCTCTGGATATAGAACTACAACTATATTGTATGATACTTCTCATTCGGAGGCAAAGTTTGGCCGGGCTTGCCGTAGGTGCATCGTACGGACGCTATTTCAGTATTTGGCGCTGGCCGTAATTCCTCTCATAGTATTCCCGGTAATGCTCGCCGGATTTGATCTTGCGCCACCACCACTCGTTCTCTACGTACCAGCGGACAGTCTTTTCCAATGCCTGCTCGAAAGTGTGGGCGGAACGCCAGCCCAAGGCTTTCAGCTTGTCGCAGTTGAGGGAGTAGCGGCGGTCATGACCTGGGCGGTCGGTTACGTGCTGAATCAGGCTCTCCGGCTTGTTCAGCAGCTTGAGGATCATGCGTGCCATGTCTATGTTGCGCGTTTCCACCCCTGTGCCCACGTTGTAAATCTCACCGGGCTTGCCTTTGTGCAAGACAATGTCAATCGCTTCGCAGTGATCCCATACGTATTGGTAATCGCGCATCTGCTGGCCATCGCCGTAGATGGGCAGGGGCAGGTCGTCAAGAGCGTTGGTGATGAACAAAGGCACGACCTTCTCCGGGTATTGGTAGGGGCCAATGTTATTGGAACCGCGCGTGATCGTGACGGGCACGCCAAAGCTGACGAAGTAGGCATAGACCATGAGGTCACCGCCGGCCTTGCTGGCGGCATACGGGCTGCGAGCGGCCAGCATATCTGTCTCCCGTGAAGAACCTTGCAGCACTTCGCCATAGACTTCATCAGTGGAAACCTGGTGGTAGCGTTCGAGGCCGAATTTCTTCGCTGCTTCGAGCAGCACATAGGTGCCATAGATATCGGTCTGGATGAAACTGCCAGGCGTCATTAGGGAGCGGTCCACGTGGGTTTCGGCGGCAAAGTTGACAATGACGTCAATCTTGTGCTGGCGCACCGTTGCCTCGACCTTGTCCATGTCACAGATATCGCCGTGGACAAAGTGGTAGCGTGGATCGCGTTCCAAACCCTTCAGGTTATCCAGGTTGCCGGCATAGGTCAGCTTGTCATAGACGACCACATGGTAATCTGGGTACTTTTCCAGGATATAATGCACAAAATTGCTGCCGATGAAGCCGGCTCCGCCGGCAATGAGTAGGTTGCGCAAGGTGGTTACTCCTTCTCAGGCTGTGCTTCTTATCAACAATTGACGCAGTTTGCGTATGATCTTCTTCGGCTGGGCGTAGCGTTTCCAGTAGTAGCGCGCCTGGCGCCGCAATTGATTGGGCAAGGTACGGCGCTGCGATTCCGCCAATGCCCATTGCAGCCACTGGTAATCTATGCCCTTGATTTTGGGTTCATTCGGATTGCGACGGTAGCTGTCATGGCTTTTGATGAGAGATAGATCGTGTTCCACACAGTAGGTGTACAGGTCGCTCCCGGGGTGCGGCGTGTAGAA
>JBMFPM010000260.1:0-3780 GCA_049969135.1 Anaerolineae bacterium | reverse complement strand
GCGTTTCCCAGCCAGCTCCAAAGCCCCAGACAAGGACACTTCTTCGATGTTCATATGAAAAGTATCCGCAAGCACAACCACATTGCCCAGACCCACTTCATCTGCAAACACCAGCGCCTCTGCCACGGTGTTCAGAAAATTGGTTTCGTAGCGGTTGATCGGCTCAATGGCAACACGCACACCCACTGACTGGGCATACTCCGCATAATGATGAACCGCTTCCAGAGCCCATTTGCGTTGTTCGACCTGAACAGCTGGCTCTTTGCTAAGCGCTCCTCGCACACCGCCAACGATCAGCAATCCCTGCCAAGGAGCCAGAAAATCGAGGAAACGTTTCATCCTGTCGAGCAGCTTTGCATGGACCGTGGGGTCAGTGCTTGTCAGAGATAAGCCATCCGTATAATAGGATTGCCCCGTGGCTACAGCCGATACCGCCAAGCCTTTTTGCCGCAACGTGGTTGTCATGCGCCTCAACAGCTCTGGTGATGGATCCAGCAGGCTCAACTCTATGGCGTCATATCCCAACTCGGCTGCTTTCTCTACGCCTAGTTCCCAATTGCCAGCAAAAAGCAATGGGGCAAAGTTGGCCGGCTGTGGGGAAATGGACATGCTCGTTTTGAACATCCTCATCTCCTCTGGAACCGAGCTGCCTTCTCCAAGACATAATGGGCAGCTTCAGCAATATGCTGCGGCGCCATGCCATACTTGTGTAATAGCTCAGCGTTTGTGCCACACTCGCCATAGCGATCGCAAAGCCCAACGCGTATCATAGGCGCTGGAGCATGCTCCACAAGGACCTCTGCCACAGCACTTCCCAAGCCACCGTAGATATTGTGATTTTCTGCCGTGACAATGCCTTTGGTTTGATTCGCTGCCTGTATGACCGCTTCGATATCAATAGGCTTGATGGTTGCCATATGGATCACGCGAGCTTGTATCCCTTCTCTCTCAAGAAGCTGGGCAGCTTCCATGCACTGTGAGGTCATCATGCCGCTACCTATAAGGGTTACATCTGAGCCTTCTCGCACCTTCACTGCTCTGCCCAATTTGAATTCATAACCCTCTGGAGATACTCGAGGCCAGACATCTCGTGTCGCGCGTAGGTAGACTGGCCCCGGATAGGCGACAATAGCCCGCACTGCTTGCTCCATCTCGATATCGTCAGCAGGGTCTACTACCGCCATATGAGGAATAGCCCGCATGATTCCCACATCTTCCACAGCCTGGTGTGTGGCGCCATTATTGCCACTGACAATGCCACTGTAAGCTCCAATGATTTTGACATTCAACCGACAATGGGCAACGGAGATGGCGACTTGATCGCAGGCACGGCGCGAAGCAAAGACGCCAAATGTGCTGACAAAGGGGATCTTCCCCATCAAAGCCATGCCTGCAGCCACCCCCATCATGTTCTGCTCGGCAACTCCCATTTGGAAAAAGCGCTCTGGGAACTCCTGGGCAAAATATATCACGCGGGTAGAACTGGCCAAGTCCGCATCCAATACCACAATATGGGGATTCTGGCGCGCCAGTTCCACCAGTGTGCGACCTAAGACTTCTCGAGGTGATTCTACCATGGCTGACTCCTTACTCCTGAGGACATCCTAGTTCAGCAAGCGCTTGAGCGAGTTGCTCCTGGTTGGGAGCCTTGCCATGCCATGCCGATTGGCCCTCCATGTACGAGACTCCCTTGCCTTTGATAGTATGAGCAATCACGATATGCGGCTGGCCCTTCACTTCCCTTATCGTTTCCAGGGCAGTAATGAGCTGGCGCATATCATGTCCGTTGACTTCCATGACAGCCCAGTTGAAGCTGCGCCACTTGTCCGCAATAGGGGCTATTTCCATCACTTCCTTCAATGGCCCCATCAACTGCACACCGTTATAGTCCAGGATTACGGTGAGATTGTCCACTTTGTAATGCGCCGCGGCTTCAGCAGCTTCCCAAATCTGGCCTTCCTGGTTCTCACCATCGCCGATGAGGCAGTAGACATGAATCCCTTTGCCATCCAGACGCGCTGCCAGTGCCATACCCAGAGCTACCGACAAGCCTTGTCCCAAGGCACCGGTAGAGACCTCTACCCCGGGCACCAGATGCATGTCCGGATGCACCTGCAAGCGGCTGTCAATACGGCCAAATGTCTTCAGCCAGTCGATAGGGAAAAAGCCACGTTCTGCTAGCGTTGCGTACAAACCCGCAGCGCCATGCCCCTTGGACAGCACAAAGCGATCTCTCTCCTCCCAGTCTGGGCGCTTGGGGTCTATTTTCATCACATGAAAATACAATGCCGTGAGAATATCCGCTTCTGACAGCGACCCGCCAGGGTGACCCACCCCAGCTTCAGAGATAGTGCGCACCACATGACAGCGGATCCTGCGCGCGGTTTCTTCCAAATAGCGAATCTGTTCATCTGAAAGCGATACCATAGAAGTACTTTCCTATTCCAGAATTGAGGGCATTGGGGAAGAATCCCCAATGCCCTCTGTACAACAGAAGGTTAGTCGAAGAGGCTAGAGGCCGATACGGCTGGCATAGTCCATGATATTGCTCTTGTCCACAACCGTCGCCTGCGTTACGATCCGCTCCGGCACCGGCTTGCCATTGATGTAGTCAATCAGCGCCAAGATCGCATCCCCTGCCTGTTTCCCTGGCCGCTGATCACACGACACCACCATCCGCCCCTCGTAAATCGCCTTCAGGGCATCATTGTTGGCATCAAACCCACTCACCAGCGTCTTGCTCAACCGCCCCGCCGCTTCCAGCGCCTCGATCGCACCCAACGCCATCTCGTCGTTGCACGCCAATACCGCATCAATCTCCGGGTACGTCTGCAGCAAGTTCTCCATCACTTGCATGCCCTTCGCTCGCTGAAAGTCAGCTGTCTGCGATGCCAATACCTGGATGCCAGGATACTTCGCCAACACGTCATCAATCGCTTTCTTGCGATCAATCGCCGTCTGCGAACCGGTGGCTCCCTCCAGGATCACTACCTTCCCCTTGCCACCTAGCTTCTGCACCATGTACTCCGCAACCAACGTCATCGCCTCATAGTTCTCTATGGCAGAGAAGGTGATTACCTTGCCACCAAATGCCTTCGTGTTCGCTGTGGCAACGGGAATGCCCGCCTGATTCGCACGCTCGATCACCGGCACAATGCCCGCCGAATCCACAGGCACCAGCACAATGCCGTCTACCTTGCGCGCAATCAGGTCATCCACCAGGCGCGTCTGCTCTTCCAGGTTGTTCGGCTTCGTCGGTGCCAGGTAGATCAACTCGATGCCATGCTCCTCAGCTACCTGCTTGGCACCGGCATACATCATGTCCCAGAAGGGATTGTTCAACGCTTTGGTTACCAATGCAAAGGTCAACTTCTTCGGCGCTGCCGTAGGCTCAGGTGGCGTGGTTGGCTTGGCCGCTTCCGTTGGCTTGGGCGTAGGTGTAGGCGTGGGTGTGGCTGCTGGTTGACAGGCCGATAGGACAACGCCTACAGCCAGCAATATTGCGATCAGCAAGTAACTACGTTTGTTCTTGTACATACTTTCCTTTCCTCCTCCTTCTCAAATTACAATCCTGAACATAGAAACTCGAAAACTGAACTCACTTGGTTTTATGAATTCTCACCCCCTTTCGAAGAACTTCACCACTTTAGGCTGTCTTCTTTTTGATCCACATATCCAACCAAACCGCTAACACAACTACTAAGCCAATGGCAAATTGCTGCCAAAGTGAGGAAATCCGCAACAGATTCATAGCGTTCACCAGAACTGTCATGATCAACG
>JBMFPM010000259.1:0-3810 GCA_049969135.1 Anaerolineae bacterium | reverse complement strand
CTGGCGCTGGTGGCCTGGAACACTTCCCTGCGTTGATGATGCCCTAAGCACTCCAAATTCCCGCGATGGGGTAGCCGCAGAAGCGGCACTTGCCATCCGTGAGATTGTTCTCCAACACGGTAAAGTGCAGGCGGAAGAGAAGCCGTTCGCCACACTTGGGGCAGTACGTGCTATTTCGCTTGTGTCCAGGCACATTGCCTAGATATACATACTGCAAGCCGGCTTGGTCAGCGATTGCCACTGCTTTTTCCAGCGTCTCAACGGGTGTGGCGGGCAGGTGCTGCAGCTTGTACGCCGGGAAGAAGCGGGTAAAGTGCAGCGGTACCTCCACCCCTAGATTCTCTACGATCCACTGACACATGTTGCGGATGTCTTCAGGGTCATCGTTCAAAGTAGGGATGACCAGGTTCACGATCTCTAGGTGGACTCCGGATTGGGCAACTCGCCTTAAGGTAGCCAGCACAGGTTCCAGTTCCAGAGTACATACCCGTTGATAGAACTCAGAAGTAAACGCCTTTAGGTCTACGGTGATGGCATCCAGTTGTTCGAGCAACTGCAACAATGGCGCGGCAAGCATGGTGCCGTTGGTGTGACAGATAACGCGCAATCCCTGGCTTCTGGCAGCAACGGCAATATCATAGGCGTACTCATAAAAGACCGTTGGCTCATTGTAAGTGAAGGAAACGGCAGCGCAATCCAAGGCGAGAGCCCGCTCGACGACATCGGCAGGGGTAGCGCGGTAGTTGAGGGTCTCCCAGAGCGTGTGCTGCGACATTTCCCAATTCTGACAGAACTTGCAGCGGCTATTGCACGCGGCAGTGCCCACGCCTAGGATACGGCTCCCTGGCAGCATGTGGAAAACGGGCTCTTTTTCGATGGGGTCCAACTGCAGCGCACAGGGCAAGCCATAGACCAAGGAATAGTACGTGCCATGGATGTTCTTCTTGTTGCGGCAAAAGCCAAGATGATCCGGCGACACAACGCATTCCCGAAAGCAAATCTGGCAATGCACGCGGCCATCTTCCAGGCGTTGGTAATGCATTGCTTCGCGCAAGCCCGCAGAAGACGTCGGGGTGGGCACAACAGGCTCTTGGGTCAGGGGTTGTGATGCAGGAACACACGCGCTTGCTGCCGGCAAGCCGAGCACGGCTGCCAATGCCGCCGCGCAGCCTTTTGTCAGAAACTGGCGCCGTGTCCACTTGGAGTGTCCGCTGGCCTCGCCCATCACTACCCTCCCTCACGGCCAGGTGATCCTGCAAAATGTTTCTATATTATTTTATCGGGCAATCTCTATAACTAAAAACGGCAGTTAAGCCGCATCCATGCCACCAGTGTTTAGCACTCCTGTCAATTGGCTGAATGGGGCAGCATCACATATAATAGAACTGCGAGAAATGTGTGAGGAGATGTACTATGGCTCGCTCGACCGGCTTTTCGCTCAAAGACAAGACCGCTCCAGCAATCTGGCCGGCTACCGTTATGGATCGCGTGCTGCTCGCCCTGCGCTGGGCAGTGTTGGTATTGGCAGTGGGGCTATCCTTCATTGACCGCTCCAAAGAGGGCGTTTTGATCCCTTCCCTGCCATTGGCTGGAGCGCTTGCCGTCTATAACTTGGCTATTCTGCTCACCAGCCGCTTGCTGCCGTGGCTGCGACAGCTACTCAATGTGATGGCTTTGGACGGCTTGGTAGCTACCTTGGCGGTGTACTTGAACGGCGGCTATCACAGCGCATTCTTCGTCCTGTACATCTTTGTCCTTCTGAATGCAGCCTTCCGTTTCAGCGTAATCGGTAGCATGCTGTTAGCCAACCTCGTTGGCTTCCTGTATGTCGCCGCATGCCTGCGCAATCCCGCTGGGTTGCATGCCCCTCAAGCCGTGGATATTTTCGGCACCAAGCTGATCTCGCTGCTGCTGATTGCCTTTCTCTCCTCGCTCCTGTTGGAGCAACTGCGGGTTGAGCAGCAGGCCACGGCCCGGGAACGGGCACTGTTGGAAGCACAATCCAGTTTCATCTCGGCTATATCGCATGAACTGCGCACACCATTGACCTGCATCAAGACCTCCATTGAGCTACTTCAGGCAAAAGCAGAAGAAAGCGATGAAAATGAGCGTGAACTATTGCAGACGATCGCTGACCATACTGCGCGGCTGGAGAAACTGGTCACAGATCTGCTGCAGATGATGCGCTTGGAAGCAGGGCAACTGACACTCACCCGTCAGCCAACCGATGTAGCAGTATTGCTACGCCGCGCAGCGACAGCCTTGGAACCACTGCGCAGGAGCAAAGGGCAATCCTTAGAACTGGATTTGCCCGAGGACTTGCCCCGTGCCTGGATAGACCGGGAACGGATCGAACAAGTAGCAGCCAACCTGCTCTCGAATGCTATCAAATTTACCCCTCCTGGCGGCCGCATCCGCCTGACTCTGCGCCATATCCCCCATGAAAAGGTGTTAGCAGTGGCAGTAAGCGACAATGGCCCCGGCATCGCACCCGAGGAACAGGAGCGCATCTTTACCAAGTTTTACACCGGCCGGCGCTCTGCCTCTGGCATTGGATTGGGCCTCTACCTTGCGCGGCAGCTCGTGGAACTGCACGGAGGGCGCATTACCTTGGAGAGCACGCCTGGACAAGGCAGTACCTTTACCTTTACTATCCCTTTGGAGGGTGCAAGCGATGAAAGTGCTGATCGTGGATGAGGAACCAGGCGTGGTGCAAGTGGTGCGCGCTACCTTCCGTGCCCAGGAGCCGGGCTGGGAAATCCTGAATGCTAGTACTGGCGAAGAAGCATTAGATATCATCGAGCGGGAGCATCCCAATTTGGTGCTGTTGGATGTGGCGTTGCCGGGCATGGATGGGTTCACCACACTCAAGGAAATCCGCCGCTTTTCCGACGTGCCGGTCATTATGTTGACCGTGCGCGATGATGAAGTCAGCAAAGTAACGGCGTTGGAACTGGGCGCAGATGATTATGTCTCGAAACCCTTTGGCGCATTGGAGCTGGTCGCCCGCGCACGGGCTGTTCTGCGCCGTGCGGAGGGGTTGCCCCTGACCCATGAGGAACCCTTTGTGTGCGGCGATGTGTGCCTGGATTTCGACACTAGGCGTTTGACCGTGAAAGGCAAGCCTGTGGAGTTGACCAATACGGAATACCGGCTACTGTACCACCTGGTGCGCAACGCTGGCCGCCCTCTCAGCCATGAGGCTTTGCTTGCCCGCGTCTGGGGACACGAATACACCGACGAAATCAATTATCTCAAGGTCTATATCAGCCGACTGCGCAACAAAATCGAGCCTGACCCTCAGCATCCCCAATACATCCGCACTGAATACGGTTATGGCTACAGCTTCCGCGCGCCTTAGCAGCGAGGATTTGTCTTCCTGACTGCTGCATCAACCCTGCAGGCTATCTCCTCGGAAAGCTTCATCCAAAAAGCGGATCACCCGCTCCATGTTTGCCTCCAGGCCATGGGAGCGGATGGAGCCGTGCGTCTCGCCTCCGATGAGCCATAAAGCCTTGGGTTGTCCTGCAGCGGCAAACAACTGCTCTACTTGCGCCAGGGGAATGCGTTCGTCACAGTTGCCATGGACGAGCAAGAGCGGGCGTGGCGCAATATGGGAAACGAGTTGCGTCACGTCTATCGCCGCCATATCGATATCCTTGTGCCATTCCACTACCCTGCGTATCCAATCCAGCACAAAATAGGGCAAGAAGGATGGCCGATTAGCCATCCACACTTCGCGAGCACTGGCAAAAGGCGCCACAGCCACCACAGCCTGGATGTCCGGATTGCGTGCTGCGCTCAGCAATG
>JBMFPM010000258.1:0-3816 GCA_049969135.1 Anaerolineae bacterium | reverse complement strand
GCATGACAGATGCTGCAGTAGGCGTAGAGCTTTTCCTGACGGAAGATCTAGCGCGTGCTCGTGTGATTGCTGCAGAGATGGAAGCGTGGAATGTGCGCCGGCAGTTCCTTAGCCAGCAAGTGTTCGCTGCGGCGCAGGAACAGATCGAACGAGACCGCTCCTTGCTGTCCCAACCGGTTTTGGTGCTTTCGCATCCTCAATGGCCTACCGGTGTACTGGGCATTGCAGCCAGCCGCCTAGCCGAGCGTTACAACCGGCCGGTAGTGCTCCTTTCCACACCCCCTGGCGAGATGGCACGCGCCTCGGCGCGCTCTGTGCCAGGAGTGGATCTTTATGCTGCGCTAGCAGCACACAGCCGCCTGTTAGCCAGTTTTGGTGGACATCCTATGGCTGCTGGTTTTTCCATTGATGCTGAACGTATTCCTGAATTAAAGCGTTTACTAGCAGAGGCAGTGGCGGCACAGGTTGGTGTGTTGCCGCCGGAACGGGAATTGCCTATTGCTGCCTATCTCTCTTTACCCGATCTCACCCTGGAGTTACTGGATGAGGTAATGCGCCTGGCGCCATTCGGGGCAGGCAATCCTCCCTTGTATTTAGCGACGCGACGGCTGCGGGTGACTGCAGAGCGCACTATTGGGCGTATGGGCGAGCATCGTCGTCTAGAGATACAGGATGAAGAAGGACATGCCTTGCCAGTGTTGTGGTGGCAGAGCGCTGATTTACCTGTGCCAGAGGGCCTTTTTGACCTTGCCTATGTGCTGCGTGCGGGCAACTTGGGCGGAGAGCGCACTATCCATCTGGAGTGGGTTGATGCACATGGAATAGAGAAGCCAGTGGTGGAGTATGTTTTGCCCACCGTCGCCATTGCTGTTGCAGATTATCGCACGGTTAAGGAGCCCCTGCCGATCTTGCAAGCGTTGTGGGAAGACGGCAAGGTAGCACTTTGGGCAGAAGCTGTGGCAGTGCCTGGCTTTCCAGCTCATGGCAGGAACGAATTGCAGCCCACTCCTATCTTGGCAGTATGGACGATCCCGCCAAGTGCGCGGGTATGGAAGCTAGTGCTGCAACGGGTGCAGCCCGCACAGGTGTATTTGTTTGGCGTAGAACCAGGGTTGGACACCATCGATGCATTCTTGCGCCGGCTGACAGGCCTGGTCAAGCATGCCCTCAGCGCATACAACGGCAAATTGGACTGGGAAGCGTTGGCGGTGGCGATGGCGCACTCTGTGGAGACGGTGCAAGCAGGGGTGCGTTGGTTGATGGCTCATGGACTGGTGTCGCCGGTGACGCAGCAAGGAAATGTCCTTATTGTGGAAGGTGGTGGTCGCGCTGATGAGGCAACCGAACGCATGGCACGGCATGAACTGGAGGAGCTGTTGCGCGAGACGGCAGCATATCGTGCCTATTTTCGGGAAGCGGATGCAAGGAGGCTGGTGGCATGGAATACGTCGTAGGAGTGGACTTGGGTGGAACGCAGATCCGTGCCTGTCTAGCGGACAAAGAGGGGAATATCCTGCATGAAGCACGCCAACCGACACGGGCAAAAGAAGGGCTCCAACCAGTGCTGCAGCGCATAAAGGATACAATCGCTGAGGTGCTGCGCGATGTAGATGAAACAGATGTCCTTGCGATCGGTGTGGGCTCGCCCGGACCGCTCGAGCCACGCACTGGCGTGGTGATTGCGCCGCCTAACCTGCCAGGATGGCGCGATGTGCCGTTGCGTGATATTTTGGCGCAGGAATTCGGGTTGCCGGTTTACGTAAACAACGATGCTAATGTAGCATCGCTGGCAGAGCAGCGCTTTGGTGCTGGGCGCGGCTGTTTGGACATTGTGTATCTGACAATCAGCACAGGCATTGGAGGCGGCATTGTCTGCGGTGGGCAGTTGTTGCTGGGGGCGCATGGTCTGGCCGGAGAGCCAGGACACACTACTGTCGAACCAGCGGGCCCGCGCTGCAATTGTGGCAATGTAGGGTGCCTCGAAGTGATGGCGGCTGGTCCGGCTATTGCCCGCCATGCATTGGAATTGATGGAGCAGGGTCAGAGCTCGTCGCTGTGGGCGGCGGTACAAGATGGAATGGAGCTTAATGCGGAGATGGTTGGTCAGGCGGCGCGAGAGGGGGATAATGTGGCATTGCAAGCAATTGCACGGGCAGCTTATTATTTGGGAATTGGTGTGTTGAACCTGATCCATATTTTTGACCCGGATAAGGTGATCTTAGGTGGTGGAGTAAGCAAACTAGGGCCGTTGCTTTTTGAGCCGGTGCGCACTTGGGTGCGAGAGCATGCCATGACTGCTGTGCAGTGCGAGACACCCATTGAACCGGCAGCATTGGGGGATCAGGTGGGGTTGTTGGGAGCGGTAGCGTGGGCGTTAGACAGAATTGCACTATTGTAATATAATCTCGGCGAAACTGTGTGAAAGGGGGAGGCATGGGTCTGAGCGACATTTTCAACATCGTATGGATTCTGTTCTTGCTTTCGACATTGATGCCTGTGTTGACTCGGCGAGCGATCGAGGCGCGGCGGCGTATGGTTATTGATGCCATTGAGCGCAAACGTGGTTCTCGGCTGATCACTCTCATCCACCGCCAGGAGACAATGAGCCTACTAGGTATCCCCATTAGCCGCTACATTGATATCGAAGATTCGGAGCAAGTGTTGCGCGCGATTCGGCTGACCGCTGACGATGTCCCTATTGACATTGTGCTCCATACGCCCGGCGGTTTGGTGTTGGCGGCGGAACAGATCGCCTGTGCGCTCAGCCGGCACAAGGCCAAAGTTACCGTCTTTGTGCCTCACTACGCCATGTCCGGTGGTACCTTGATCGCGCTCGCTGCGGATGAGATTGTGATGGACCCCAATGGTGTGCTAGGCCCAGTGGATCCGCAGTTGCAGATGCCACAGGGTGGAGGCTATGTCCCGGCAGTGTCCGTGTTGGCTGCGCTGGAAGTGGATAATCCCAATCGCGATGATCAGACACTGATCATGGGCGATATGGCGCGCAAGGCAATCCAGCAGGTGCACAATACAGTCTATACTTTGCTGCGCAACAATGGCATGGAAGAGGAAAAGGCTCAGCAGATTGCGAAAAAGCTCAGCGAGGGTTGCTGGACGCACGACTACCCCATCTCTGCGGACGAGGCGCGGGAAATGGGATTGCCTATTTCCGAGGATATGCCCAAGGAGATCTATGCCTTGATGGATCTTTACCCTCAGACAACACAACGTCGTCCATCAGTGGAGTTCATCCCCACGCCATACCGCCCTGCGCCAACCAGGCCGGGGCAGGGTGAACCGGGTCGCTGATGCGCATTCTGGTCATCACCCAGGGCGAATATGGCAGGCGCATGGTTCAGAACTTGCGTGCCCATGCGCCACAAGGATGGGCTATCGAGGAATGGTCGGCGCCGGCGAACCTGCCCTTGGTAATGGATTATCCAGAGGAATACCTCCCAGATGCATTGCCACCTGTGGATGTCATCCTTTCCCTCGGCGAGAACCCGGGGGTGGCTGAACTGATCCCTGAGATAGCAAGGCGCACAGGTGCCCGTGCAGCTATTGTCCCTATTGACCGCACAGAGTGGATGCCAAAGGGACTGGCACGACAGTTGGGACGATGGCTGGAGGAGATAGGCGTTGTAGCCGTTTTTCCCAAGCCGTTTTGTTCGCTGACAGAGACGCATTACAACGTAGGACGCCATCGTGTAGAGTATTATAACGACCTGATCGCAGAATTTGCCCGATTTTTTGGGCGCCCTCATTTTAACCTTACGGTAGATCCAGAGAGCAAGGTCATTGTCCAAGCCCAAGTAG